>JBNNDZ010000328.1:0-6482 GCA_050285865.1 Puniceicoccales bacterium | reverse complement strand
GTGCTCTTCCGATCTTGTCGACGCGATCCTTACTTTCCGCGAGGAAAAGGTGAATCTGCCGCTCGAAAAGCTGCGCGAGGACAAGGTGATCGGCTCCAACCTCGACGCCAAGGTCGACATTCAAGTAGCCAATGCCGAGTTGGCCGCCCTGCTCCAGCGCTACGAAAATGATTTGCCGGAACTATTCATCGTTTCGCAGGTCACCTTGGCATCCAAAGGTGACGGCGAGGACGCCGTATCCGCCGCTCATGCCGACGGCGTGCAGTGCCCGCGCTCCTGGCGCTGGGTGCCCGAACTTGTCTCAGCCGGTGAATTTGGCGAAGTCTCCCCGCGCGACCGCGAGGCGCTCTTGACTCTTAACTTAGCATAAATTTCAACCAAATCGATATGTCCGCAAAAAAGAACTCTGCGAAGAAAACCGTCAAAAAATCGACCAGTAAGAAGTCGACGGCCAAAAGTGCGCCGAAGACGGAAAGCGTCACCAAGACCGCAGCGCCATCCAAGCCAGCGGACGAGAAGACCAAGGCGCTCGTGCTCGGTGCCCGTCGCCGCAGCAATACGCCGTCCATGTTCAAAGTGAAGAAGGGCAAGACGCCCGTCGTCTTCACTATGGAAGATGTCGCGCAGATCCTCGAAAGCAAGAAGGACGAGCCCAAGGACACCCAGGTAGAAGAAGCCGCCAAGGCCACGAAAACCACCAAGACCACCGAAATCCAGGACGACGCCCCGGTTGAAAACCGCGCACACACCGCCGCTTCGCTCGCAGACATTTTAGGCTTCAACCCTAACGGCGGCAGCAGCCCCGACGTCCACTCCCGCGGCCGTGAGGTGCCCAAGAAGTGGCAGAAGCAATACAAGCTCCTGCTCGAACTTCGCGAACACGTCACCAATGAGCTGGAAATCCACACTGCCGACACCCTGAAGCGCTCCAGCCGCGACGATTCAGGCGATCTTTCAGGTTATGGCCAGCACATGGCCGATGCCGGTACCGACACCTTCGACCGCGACTTCGCGCTCAGCCTCGTTTCCAACGAGCAGGAAGCACTCTACGAAATCGAAGAAGCCATCCAGCGAATTTTCGATGGCGAGTATGGCATTTGCGAACACACCGGCGAGCCCATCGACAAGGAACGCCTGTATGCCGTACCATTCACCCGCTATTCGCTCGAAGGCCAGCGCCAGATGGAGCGCCAACGCAAGAGCAAGACTCAGCGCGGCAACGTCTTTACCGACAACGACGACGACCTCTCGCTAGGCGGGGACGACGACGACAACTAAGCCGCCCCCTGAACTCAGCCGTGAACGAATCGCCCGCCACTCCTGGCACCACCAACGCCACGCGGGTTAGCTACCGCCGCCTGTTTATCATTGCGGCGACAGTCCTCGTTCTCGACCAGCTAACGAAGCTGATCATCCTCAACACCGTGCCGCCGGGGGCAAATCCGGCGGACGGCGGTCTGATACCGGTCATCCCGGGCTTCTTTTATATCATCCACGTATACAACACCGGCGCGGCGTGGGGCATGTTTGCCGGCTACTCCTACATCCTCGGCGCTCTGGGCGGCGTGGCAATCGCGGGCATCTATTTCTACCGCCGACAACTGGAGCTCTACAAGCCCTTCATGCAGGTCATATTCGGCCTGTTAATTGGTGGTATCATCGGCAACATGATCGATCGCTTTGCCTACGGACATGTGGTCGATTTCCTGGATTTCCACTTCGGCAGCTACCGCTACCCAGCGTTCAACATTGCTGACAGTGGCATTACCATCGGTGTCACTTTCTACCTCGTCGCCGCCATTCTTGAAACGGTCCGCGGCAAACAGACCTCCAAGTAGTGTCCGCTTCGAGTGCCCACATCGGTGGGCAGCCCCGTACGTAATCTCGTAGCATCGAAGGATTGGCGTGACGCATTTCACAGCCACGCAAAATTACGGATCAACGGTTGGCAGGATACTTGCATACCTCTGATAACGATGCGCGGAGACGAAACCTACACGCCGGATCCACAGGCCTCGCCGACAGCAGATCATGAGCTGGAAAGAGGCATGCGGCGGTTAGTCGTCGATGCCGTTTGCTCTCGCGTCATGACGGTGCTCACCGGGGGCGCATTCCTGGTTGGAATGGGGCTGGCATTGGGCGCATCCAATCTAGTCATCGGCGTGCTCGCAGCAATCATGCCGTTGAGTCAAGTTGTGCAAATTCCAGCCATTTTGCTGGTCAACTCAGTCGCTTCAAAGCGGCGGCTAGTCGTTTACACGGCGACTGCGGCGCGCGTCTTCCTGCTCATGATCGCAGTGACGCCTTTTGCACCGGCATCGATGCAAGTGACGCTGTTCCTTACCTTCCTGGCGTTGTTCTTTATGCTGAGTGCCGTGGCGGGCTGCGCAATGAATACGTGGATGCGCGACCTGATTCCACAAGATCAGTTCGGCAGTTTCTTCGGCAAACGTTTGGCCATTGCCACGCTGGTCGGTGCGGTCCTGATGGTGGTCGCAGGTGTGTCGGTGGACAAACTACAGACGCTCACGGGCAACGACGGGCTCGCCTATGCATCGGTCTTCATCATTGGCGGAGCGTTTGGTATCTTTGGTGCGCTTTCACTGAAAACGGTCCCGGAGCCCACGACGCCGAAGCGACCCCGGTTGTCCTTTTTCAAGATCATGAAGGAGCCGCTCAAGGACCCCCGTTTCCGGCGGCTGCTCCTATTCACCGCGACGTGGAACTTCGCCATCATAATGGGCGGCGCATTTGCGGCGGTTTACATGTTGGAGCGCGTAAAAATCAGCATCGGACTGGTGGTGACACTCGCGGTGTTGAACCAGCTCATCAACGCCTGGTTCTTCCGACTCTGGGGGGCACTGGCAGACTCCACCAGCAACAAGGCCATCCTTCGCGTGGCCTGCCCGGTGTTCATTGCCACGTTTTTCCTGTATCCTTTCACCACGATGCCCGAGCAGTGGGCGGGCAGCCTGCCAATTCTGATTGTCATTCACATTCTGGGCGGCATCGGTGCCAGCGGTTTCATGCTCTGCACCGCGAACATCGCCTTGGAGTTCGCGCCCAAAGGCCAGGCGACTGCTTACCTGGCGACCAATGCCACCCTCGCCGGACTCGCCGCGACATTCTCCCCTATCCTCGGCGGCTGGATGGCAGACTTCTTCAATGCGCGTGAATTCCGCATCACCGCGAGTTACCGCGAGCCCGGCGGTGAAATGGAAATCCCCGCGATGATCTTCGGCGGCCTCGACTTCGTCTTTTTACTCGCGGGCGCGGTTGGCATACTGGCCATGTATTTCCTGGCCCGCGTCGAAGAGGAAGGCACCGTCGAAGAACGGGAAATCGTCAACCAGGCTTACGCGTCGGCACGAAGCAGTATCTTTGGCCTCTCCAACATGGCTGGTCTCAAGCGGATGAGTTACTTCCCGTTGGAGTTGCTCGACACCGTTGCGGTTCAGCCCACGCGCAAAGTGGCCAGTGCCGTTGGCAAAAGTGCGCAATCGCTGCGATCCAAGGTTCGTCCCAACGGCAGCGACGACACCCGCAATTGACTGCTAATTACGGGTCATTGACCTGGCATTTGCATGTCCCTTGGTGAGCTCGCGGCGCGCATGCAACTTGACTTAGCGCAGCGTATTTATTGTTATAAATGGGTTGGATGAACGCAGTCTACCCCGGCCTGTTTAACTGATTAACAATGCATGCGTCGCACTCTTGGTGCATCCAAATCTTAAATGGGAGCACGAATTGATTATTACCCCTCGCCATGCCCCCGCTGAAACCCCTGATAATTACCATCCTGTCATTCGGCCTTGTCGGTTACCTGCTCTTCTCGGATGGTGACGACCCAAAGCCACGTGCCGACGGTCGTATCGAAATTGAATACTGGGAGAAATGGACTGGCTTCGAGCGCGAGGCTATGGCGGAACTGGTAGACGAATACAACGCCTCGCAGGACAAGGTATTCGTTGATTTCCTCTCCGTCAGTAACATCGACCGCAAACTTATGCTCGCGACCGCGGGCGGAAATCCTCCGGACCTCGCGGGGCTGTGGACCGTTAATCTGCCCGTCTTCGCGTCCAATGGCGCACTGATGCCACTCGACTCAATGTTGGCAACGTCTTCCTTGGAACCCGACGCCTATTTACCGTCGATCTGGGAGCAGGTTGTCGTTTACGACCGTGTTTGGGGACTGCCAACCACCCCCGGTACAATCGCCCTTCACTGGAACAAGCGTTTGTTCCGTGAAGCAGGACTGGACCCCGAGCGCCCGCCGCGCACGATCGCAGAACTGGAAGAATACAATGACCGGTTGACCCGATTTAACGACGACGGCCGCATCGAAATCATGGGGCACATGCCGATTGAACCGGGTTGGTGGAGCGCCAACTGGAGCATCTGGTTCGGCGGCGACATCTGGAACGGCGAAGATCAAGTCACCGCCGACAGCGAAGCCAATATGGCCGTTTTAGATTGGGTCGAAAGTTACCCGGATCGCTATGGCTCCGATTCGCTAATGGCGTTTCGACAGCTCAGCGGCGTTTTCGCCTCGCCGGAAAACCCCTTTTTCCGCGAGCGCATCGCCATGGTTTTACAGGGACCATGGATGTATAATTTCATCAACAACTTCGCTCCGGACGATTTTGAATGGGGCGTGGCCCCCTTCCCCACTTGGCGCGAGGAAGACTATGGTGCCAGCCTGGTTGAGAGCGATTGTCTGGTGATTCCGCAAGGCTCCGCCCACCCGGAGGAAGCCTTTGCCTTCATCGCCTGGCTACAGCAACCCGAGCAGTTGGAACGGCTAAACCTCGCCCAGCAAAAGTTCAGCCCGCTCAAGGAAGTGAGTGAGGACTTCTACGATCGGCACCCCAACCCGCACATTCACACTTACCGTGAACTCGCGGAGAACTCCCATGCTCGCATGCGTCCTCAGATGGTGACCTTTAACGAATTCAGCAGCGATATGGTCAACGCTATCGACGAAATTATGCGCGACGAAAAGACTGCCGAGCAGGCCGCAGAAGAAATACAAAACAGGCAGCAGGATCTTTTTTCCCGAAAATATGAGAGCTGGCTAAAAGTCCGCGAAGCACGCCTAAAGGAATGGGACGAGCGATGACGAAAACCGAGAAACGCAACTTGAAGGTGGGGCTGTGTTTCATTAGCCCCTGGATCGCCGGGTTCGTCTTGCTGACTCTCTACCCGTTGATCAGCTCTGCGTATTTGTCGCTAACGGACTACTCCGTTCTTTCCAAGCCCGTTTACATCGGCTTCGACAACTACGAACGGCTCGCGGTGGATGATCTCTTCTGGAAATCAATCTGGAACACCTTCTACTTCGCCGCGCTGTCGATTCCAATCAACCTTGTCTCAGCGCTGTTCCTGGCCGTCTTGCTGAATTTCGACATGCCCGGGAAAAAGATTTTCCGGACAATATATTTCCTGCCTTCACTCGTGCCGATGGTGTGCCTGGGCGTTCTGTGGCAATGGATGCTAAACGGCGAGATCGGCCTGATCAACCAAGCGCTTGCTCCGGTTTGCGATACGCTGAATTACCTGCTTGGCACATCGTTGAAGCCGCCGAACTGGCTCGTCAACCCGGCCTACGCCAAGCTTGGCCTGGTTCTCGCAAGCATGTGGGGCGTGGGTAACGCGGTCGTCATTTTCCTGGCCGGTTTGCAGGATGTCCCGCGCTCCCTTTACGAAGCGGCGGAGTTGGACGGCTGCGGTTTCTGGCAAAAGACATTTCACGTGACGCTGCCCATCATTTCTCCGGTGATTTACTTTAACGGCATCATGTCGCTGATTGGCTCTTTTCAGGTGTTCGCGGTGCCCTACGTGATGACCAATGGTGGCGAAGGCCCCGGACGGTCGCTGCTGTTTGCTGCCACCTACGTTTTCAACAAAGGCTTTCAGGCCTGGAGCATGGGTTATGCGTGTGCCGTGGCATTGATCCTGTTCCTCATTATACTCGCGCTCACGCTGCTTGCCACGCACGTCTTTGAACGCCACGTCCACTACGCCGCCAAATGACTTCGCAATCCGCCAGCCTTGTCCAGCGTGTCTGCATTTACGTGATCTTATTGATCGGTGCGCTTGTCTTCATCGCGCCATTCGCGTGGATGGTTTCCACGTCGCTGAAGCCCCTGAACGAGACCATGAGCATGCCCCCGCGCTGGCTGCCGTCGGAGGTGCAATGGGAAAACTACCCGCAGGCGATCGACGAAATGAAACTGTTTTGGCGCTACACAGCTAACACGACGTTCCTTTGCATCATCACGGTTATCGGCACCGTTTTGAGCAGCTCACTGGCCGCATATGGATTTTCCCGCATCGAATGGCACGGGCGCGACAAGGTGTTTGTCCTCGTGCTGGCAACGATGATGATTCCCTTCCCGGTCATTATGGTGCCACTCTACACGCTATTCCGGCGGCTTCTTCTGCGGTGATGCCGTGAACGACCACTGAAGAGGTGTTGTAGC
>JBNNDZ010000327.1:0-3805 GCA_050285865.1 Puniceicoccales bacterium | reverse complement strand
GATTTGCCCAAGCAGCTTGCCCGCCTGGAAAGTATCATGGCGAAGCTGGAGTCCCAGCGCCGCCGGGTTCGCCACATCGACCTGACCCTGGATGACGTCGTCGTAAAGCTGGCGGACGCCGGTGTCCGTGGGCCGACTCGTTTCCGTTAATTTCTCCTGCCAAGATCAACGCTAATCCAATGACCGCAACATGAGCCAAAGCAAGATAATCGGAGCCGTGGATATCGGTGCCGCCTCGGTTACCGTGCTCGTTGGCGACATCGTCAATGGGCGCAGCCTGAACATCATCGGTAAGCAGGACGCGACGTCCTCGGGAGTGAAAAAGGGAGAGATCGTCGATTTTAAGGCGGTGAGTAATTCTACGCACGCAGCCATCATGGGTGCGGAAAAGAGCGCCGGCGCGCAGATCGAGTCTGTCTTCCTGGCCCAGACCGGGAGCCACTTGGAAGGCTTTTTCAACTCGGGTGCGGTTACCGTGACCGCGAGTGACAACCGGGTGAGCGCCAACGATATTTTGCGTGCCACGGAAGAGGCGAAGGGCAAAAAACTCCCCGCCGACCGCATTTACATTCACCATATCCGCAATCATTTCCTGATCGATGGCCGCCCGGTCAACGAGCCGCTTGGCATGGAAGGCGAGAAGCTCGAGGTCGGCTATTGGTCGGTCCATGGTGACGAGCGGAAAGTCCGCGACCACATTCACGTCATCAACGGCTTTGGCCTGAACGTGCAGGATATCATTTTGTCGAGCATTGCCTCGGGCACCGTCATTGCAACCGACGAAGAAAAACGTGCGGGCGTGATGGTGATCGACATGGGTGCCGGTGCGACCGATTGGGCCATCTACCAGAACGGCGTGGTGCGCCGCACAGGTGTGCTGCCGGTTGGCAGCGACCACATCAATAACGATCTCGCGCTTGGCCTGCGGGTGAATCGCAAGTATGCGGAAAAGCTCAAGCTGAGTTTCGGCAAAGCCGTGCTGGAGCCCGATGACAAACATGAAAAAGTCTGGATGGTGGGCGACCAGATGATCGGCGACCGCCGTATTCCCAAGCAGGCATTGATTCAGGTGATCCGTGCACGGGTCGAAGAAACTTTTGAACTGGTTAAGAAGCAAGCGGGTGAACTTTGCAGCGCAAAGCAATTGCCCGCAGGTGTGATTTTAACCGGTGGTGGGGCGCAGTTGGAGCAGATCGAAGCGGCGGCGGAAACGGCGCTCGGTGTTCCGGTGCGTCAAGGCGAGCTGCCTTCTTGGGTGCATCCCAACTTGCAAAAGCCGGAATACACCACGGCGCTCGGCCTGCTGCACTTTGCGCTCAACGGCCAGTCGCTCGACGACAATACCTCGCAACGACGTCAACGCGGCCTGCTACGTCGGGTCACCCAACTATTCGGATAAAGTCATGGCAGAGATTCAGGGTAAATCATTCCGCAGCGATTTGGATTCCGAGGGCGTCCGGGTAAAAATTATTGGCGTTGGCGGTGCCGGCGTGAACGCGGTCGACCGTGTTCAAATGGATCGTCAGGAGGGCGTGGAGCTTGCTGCGATCAATACCGATGCGCAGGCACTGGAGGCTTCACCGATCGGGCACAAGGTGCTGATCGGGCGTTCGGTTACGCGTGGCCTCAGCACCGGCGGTGATGTGGAGATCGGGCAAAAGGCGGCCGAGCGGGACGAGACAACTTTGCGTCAATTGGTGGACGGCCAGGATTTGATTTTTCTCGTGGCCGGGCTTGGTGGCGGCACCGGTAGCGGTGCGGCACCGGTGTTGGCACGACTTGCTGCCGAGCAAGGTGCGCTGGTCATTGCTTTCGTCACACTGCCGTTCACGCTCGAAGGTGCGCGTCGTCACGAGATTGCGGAAAACACTTTGGCGGGGTTGCGCACGCATTGCGATGCGGTGATCCCGTTGCCTAACGACTTGCTTTTGCAGCAAATGGATGAATCGGCCACGGTGCTCGACGCCTTTGCGCAGGCCGATGCGTGGATCAGCCGCGGCGTGGAATCGATTTGCACGATCCTCACGCAAACCGGCCTTATCAATGTCGACTTCGCCATGCTGCGGAAGGTATTCGCGGGCAGTGGTGGTAAGACCTTGTTTGGACTTGGCCGCGGCGAAGGGGACGATTTTCTGCAGGAGGCGTTGAATGATCTCGCGCTTTGCCCGTTGTTGCACACGCCTGGGTTCGCGAAGAAGGCAGACAGTTTGTTGGTTAATATCATTGGCGGAACCGACCTCGGCATTGGCCATGTTAACCAGATCATGAGCGCGATCTCGGATAAGTTCGGTAGCAAGGAGCAGATTGTCCTCGGAGCCGTGATCGACGAGAGCCGTCAGAATTCGGTTGAAATCTGCGTGATCGGCGCGACACATGTCGGCGGGTATCGGCCCGCGCGGAAGGCGCGACGCACGGCCCCGATGGAGATGGAGGAGCGTCCGGCGACCAAGCCGATCAGCAGGAATGCCGACGACGAACTATTCGAAACCGCTGACTCGAAGTCCAATCGCGCCGTGCATGAGAGCAAGCTCTCGAAGCGACGTCAGGACGAATTGGACTTTGACCAGGAGGAATTCCTTTTTGTGGCCGATGACGAGCAGCGCGGCTTTTTCGACAACACGGAGCGAAACTATTTCGACGGTGAAGACCTCGATGTGCCGACTTACTTGCGGCGCGGAATTCGGATAACGCTTTAGATCACTTTGCATTGCAAAGCTTCTATGCGTCGGAAGTGAGCTTCATCGTTGGCACTGATTAGAACGGGACATTTAAAGCAGCGTGCAGTCGCTGCAACGGCCATATCATTTTGCGGAATCAAGCTACCTTGTCTGTGCAGTTCAGCGAAGATATCTGCGTAGTGTTCGGCGATTTCGGGCGAGAAGGGTTCGATGCCGGTCACATTACGGATTGCTTCCAATCGCGCACGGCGGTGGGCCGCTCGCTTGGATGAATTTGCCAGTCTGACTCCGACCAGTGCTTCGGCCCAGACGATGGCGGGTAGGATGATGACTTCGTCTTCAAGCTGCGTAAAAGATTCGCTGTTCCAGTCGGCTTTTTCCCATTCGACCAGGGCGGAAGTATCGATGACTACTGCCATGGGTTGACGGGTGGTTGGTCGGCGCGGTTTACCGTTTCGAGGTCTTCGGCGAACGTATTATCGGATGGCAGATGGGCGAGGGCGTCTCGAATTTCGCCAAGTGTGCCGCGTTTTACACCCGGGGCTGCGTGGAGCTCTGCGATAGCGAGGTCATTCTTGGTAAGAATGAACCGGTCGCCCTTGTATTTGATGCGGGCCAATAGCTCACCCAAATGTCGGGAAGCCTTTGTAGCGCTGATTGTCTCAGTCATGCGTAATTATGTATTTTACATAATTAATCAAGTCAAGTTTGATGGCGATTTATCGCGCCCGGAGGAGCGCGCTTTACATTCGGGGGCGGGTCGGTTTTGTTGAGCCTTTATGCTGCATGTCCGCAATGTGTCGCTCGCCTATGGCGGGCCCCTGCTGCTCGACGGGGTGTCGTTCGAGGTGCGCGCCGGTGAGCGTGCGTGTGTCGTTGGGCGCAACGGGGCAGGGAAGTCATCGTTGATGAAGGTCCTCGCGGGCAAGGTCGCTCCGGATGACGGCGAGGTCTACGTGGCACCCGGAACGGGCGTGGCGATGCTCGATCAGGATGTCCCGGCGGGGCTGGGAGGCACGATTCGCTCCGTGATCGACGACGCGCTGGACGGCGGCAAACTCGAAGCCTGGGAGCGTGAGCGCAGCGTTGACCGCATTTTGCGCGACTTGCAGATCGGAAGAGCGTCG
>JBNNDZ010000326.1:0-5774 GCA_050285865.1 Puniceicoccales bacterium | reverse complement strand
AGAAGGCCGCGCCAATGCTTACGAGCAGGAGCGTGCCGACAGCGAGCGCGAGCGAAATGCGATTCGTCATGAAGTGAATTGGAGGCTAAAGAAGACTCAGTTTCTTAGAAACCGCAAATCCCAGGAAAAGTTGCCGGAGTTGACTTTGTGGCGTTGCAGAAGTAAAGTTAATTCATGGTCGAAGCGAATCTTATCATAACTTACCTCTTCTTTGGTGTGTTCGCGGGCGTATTGGCGACTGCGGCATTCTCGGGACTACTCTATTTTTTTGACCGTGCTGGAATTACGCGTGGCAACATGATTATCGCGCTCGGCAGCCTGTTGACGCATTCGCGGGAGCGCGCGGCGCAAGTTGGCCTGTTGGTGCACGTCGGCTCAGGCATCTTTTTTGGCCTGCTTTACACGTGGGCGTTTATGGCGATTGGCGTGTCGAGCTTTGGCGGGGTTCTCTTGCTTGGCATGCTGTTTGGCTTGTTGCACGGGACCATTGTCGCCGTCGGACTGGTGGCGTCGGTTTCCGATTTTCACCCGCTGGAGGAGTTTCGCAGCGCGACGTGGACCGTGGGCTTTACCCACGGCCTTGCTCACGTGGCCTACGGTGCAGTGATGGGCTTCATCATTGGATTGTCAGGCCTCGTTCAGTAACGGCGTTTAGCCGATCAAGCTCCAAAGGCGTTTGGCGGATTCTGGATCGAGTTCCTCCGAGGGTGGGAACCGGTAGAGGTCACCGAAGACATCTTCCATGAGGAAACTGCCATCCTCGACAGAGCGTGGCCAGGCATCAAGCGCAGTCTGAAACTGGCGTTCTCCGGCCGCTGTGCGCACCTTAAATACGCGCAGTTCGAAGTCTTCCTTGATCTCATCGATACCCGTCACGGCAAAGGTGAAGCCGCCTGCAGTGAGCGCCTCGTTGAGTGCAGCAGCAGAGGTTTCATCCAGCGTGGAGACATCGTTGATGAAGGCGAATTCCTCATTCTTGTCGTCACGCAGCGAGAGGAAGCGTCCCGGTTCGCTGAGCGGAAAGCATTTCACCGGGCGCACAAGCACGGCGTCTTTGCCCTGGTGCCATGCGGTCAGGCGGCCCGCACCGCAGAAGGCGAGTTGGAGGTCAGTCCTTTGTTCCTTGTCCATAATTCTTAATCGTTAAGTTTAGTCCTTAGCTCTTAGTCCGTGGTCCTTTGTCATCGAGATGGTTTAGTGAGCCTTTCATTGGGTCCGACTAAGGGCCAAGGACGAAGGACTCACCGACTTGCGGTCATTAGACCGCAAACTGCTCATGGAGCTCGACTTGCAGGTCGTGCAGTTTTTTGTAGACGCCGTTTTCGAGTTCGAGGAGTTCCTGATGGGTGCCTTCTTCGACGAGACGACCTTCCTTCATCACGAGGAGTCGGTTGGCTTGCTTGAGTGTCGAAAGGCGGTGGGCGATGGCGATTGTCGTGCGGCCGCGCACGAGCTTGTTCAGTGCCTCCTGGATTTTCCGTTCGGTCTCGGTGTCGACGTTGCTGGTGGCCTCGTCGAGGATGAGTATCTTCGGGTTGTGCAGGATCGCACGGGCGATGGAGATGCGTTGACGTTCGCCACCGGACAGCGTGTGTCCGCGTTCGCCAACGACCGTATCGTAGCCCAGCGGGAGCTTGCAGATGAAGTCGTGGGCGTTTGCGGCGCGGGCGGCTGCAATGACGTCTTCCAAGCTGGCGTCGCGCTGTCCGTAGCGGATGTTTTCCATCAGCGAGCCGTGGAAAAGGAACGGCTCCTGCAGGACCATACCAACGTGTGTGCGGTAGCTGGAAACATCGACATCGGACAAGTCGCGGCCATCGACGAGCACCTTGCCACCGGTTGCATGGTGGAAGCCCGCAATAAGGTTCGTGATCGTGCTTTTGCCTGCGCCCGATGGGCCGACGAGGCCGATCATTTCGCCCGGCTTGATCTCGAAGTTGATGTTCCGCAGGGTCTCGTGCACGCCGTCGTAGCTGAAGGTGACATTATTCAGGACGATGTGCCCCTTGACGTCGTCCACCTGCGCACGGTCGCTTGCGAGGGACGGGTCGGGCTCGGTGTCCATGATTTCAAACACACGGTGCGCCGAGCTGACGGCGCGGTTCAACATACGTGTGATATGCCCCATGACTTCCAGCGGATGGAAGAACATGCCCATATACATGAGGAACGCCACGAACGTGCCAACGCTCAGCGGTGCGCCCCATTCGCCAAAGACGCGGGGCAGGGCCATCGCCCAGACAATCAGCGTGACGAGGTGGAACGAGCCCATCAACAACGGCCAGAACTTTGTCCATACGGCGTGAACCGAGTGGAAGCTCTCCAGTGCCTTGTCATTGCGTTCGCCGAAGCGGTTTACCTCGCGCTTTTCCTGGCTGAATGCCTTCACCACGCGCATGCCGGGGATGGTGTCCGAAAGCACGGCTGTGACGTCCGACCACTTCCGCCAGGCTTTGAGGAAGAACCGGCTGATGTGCTTGCTGTGTGCATAAAACGCATAGACGTAGAGGGGGATCGGGAGGATCAGCACGAGGCCGAGTTGCCAGTCCATGCTGCACAAAACCACGCCGAGGCCGAGGAGCATGAACAGCGATAGTGTTGCCTCAATGATGCCAAAAGCGATGAAGTCCCACAGACGGTCCGTATCCGAACTTACGCGGCTTATGATGCTGCCCGTCTGTTTCTTAGAAAAGAAGTTCAGGCTCAGCTTTTGCAGGTGCGAATAGAGGTCGCGCCGGAGGTCGTGGGCGACGTTTTCACCGAGGTAAGCAAGACGCTTGAGGCGGATCCAGACGCACAATTCGCGCACAATGTAGAGCAGGGCCAGACCGCCAACGATGGTCAGCGTGACCTCGGTTGCGGTGTGGGAGCTCAACTCGCCGGTTTCCAGAGGCTTGAGGATTTTATCGATCACGTAGCCCGTCACCCACGGTGGCACAAGGCTCAGTGCCGTCATGATGAGCGCCGCCACGAAACCGATGGCGACATCCTTCTTATAAGGTTTAAAGTAAGTAAGGAGTCGCAGGATAATCTGCAACTGGCCCGACATGACGGACGATTGCGCGTCCTTGATCTTACTGCTGACCGCCTCGGCGTAGGCGCGGTCGGGATCGCCGGGGGAGATCGCATTTCCTTGCACCTGCTGGTCCACGACGAAGCGGATGTTCTCCATCGCCTGCTTTTGTCGGCGGGAGTAATTGACCTGCATCAGCGGCAAGCGCGAGTTGTTGTCCAGGAAAAGCAGGGCGCTGGAGCTGAGCCCCGGCAACTCGCGAACCTGCTCCACCTGGCTGCGGGCGATGCGCTCGGGGTCGGTGTCGTCCGTCGAGGCGAACCGGAAAATTTCGTCGTGTCCGAGCACGAGCCAGGCCTGGGTCAGCTTGCCGTCGGGGCCGAGGTCGGCCAGGGCATAGAGCAGGGGCGAACGGTCGCCGTTGAGCGCTTTGACGCGCTCGGCTAGCTTCTGAGGGATGCGCGCGGGCTGGCCGGCGTAACATTCGATGATGGTGCGGTCGCGGGATAAGCGGTCGGTGGAGTCAGTCGTCATGGCATTCAGTCAGTGAAATTTGGAGACAAAAAAGCCCAGGGCGTGTGGTCCCTGGGCGTGCGTGGCGGCGTAAAAGTAACGCGGCGTCTATGCGCGAAGTAGGTTGGGACCCGAGGCGATTTGAGCAGCCACTGCTGCCATTGGCGGAAGAATCATCCGCGCGCAGCGATGCGGCTCATTGCCGGAAATGCTGTCGGTGGCGGTATTCTTCATCAGTGCGATCCTCGGGTTAAACTTCGGGTGAAAGATTGTGAGAAGAATTGATTTTCAACAACTCGTCAACCCGAAGTTTCGTCACGTTTGCGTACCAGCGCTACTCTTCGTTAAGTTTATTGATTTTATAATTAAAATAGAGCGGAGTCAGGAAGAAGGTCAAAAGCCCGTTGAACCAGCGTTTGCTTTTGGGGTCAGCTTTTATGCACTCGTTCATGCGGTTGCGTGCTTTGAAGCCCCAGACCAGAATGAGGATATTACATATGCTATCAACGGCACTGGAGGCTGCATCGATCTCAGTCGAATCATCCACGATAAAATAGGCGATGACTAGCACAAGTGAGAGATAGCTGGCACCCAGGATTACCTTGGGGAAAGAGTCACGAATACGGCGATCCTCCGGCAATGACTGGTTCAGGATGGTTGTCTGGCGCTTAATATAGTGCGCGTAGTAGATACCATACGTAATGATTCCTAGACCGACCAGTTTCCAGGTGCTCCCATAATGCAGGCTCTGGATAACTTCCTCGCCATGTTTTTCTTTAGGAAGACCCGGTGGGACGCCTTCACGCAACCGCTGCGCGTAGTCATTTTTGCAACTTGGGCAGATGGTTGCTTCCGCCATTACGATCAATGAATCCTGGTCTGTTGTAGCTCCGCAGTTTGGGCAGGTTGTATCCATAAATATAAATGACTATCGTTCTATGGCTGGAGCAACTCATTTTTACCCAGTTTTGAAACCTGATTGTGAAAATTTTAGATTCGCGTGCGAGAAATGTGCCGGATAGGGAATTCCCATGATCGATGCGCAACCGAAGACCCATCCTGCGACCGGTGAACGTTTCTTAAACGTTAGCCTCAAAGGCACCGAGTTGTTGAACAACTCGTTCCTGAATAAAGGCACCGCCTTTCCAGCCGAGGAGCGTTTTCAGTTTGGGTTGACCGGGCTCTTGCCGCACGGGGAGCGTGGGCTCGATATCCAGCTTACTGACGTGCTGGAGGAGCTGGGTCGCCAGAAGGAAGGGCTCGATAAAAACATCTATCTCAATGGCTTGCTCGACCGCAACGAGACGCTTTTCTACAGGCTGGTGCAGGATAATGTCAGCGAAATGGTTCCGCTGATCTATACGCCGGTTGTCGGCGAGGCCATCGTCAACTACAGCCACAATTTCAATCGGCCGCGCGGTCTTTACCTGAGTTATCCGAACCGCGACCGGATGGAGGAAATGTTGGACCACCGCCATTTTGAGCAGGTGGATGTGATCTGCGTCACTGACGGCGAGCGAATCCTGGGCTTGGGGGATGAAGGTGCGGGCGGTATCGCCATCACCGTTGGCAAGCTGGCGCTCTACACGATTTGCGCAGGTGTCAACCCGGCTGGGTGCCTGCCGATCGGGCTCGATGTCGGCACAGACAACGAAGACCTGCTCAACGATCCCCAATACATTGGCTGGCGTCACAACCGTATTCGCGGCAAAGAATACGACGATTTTATTGCGCAGTTCGTCGACCTCGTGAAACGCAAGTTCCCGAAGGTTTACCTGCACTGGGAAGATTTTGGTAAGAGCAATGCCACCCGCATCCTGTCGACCTACCGGGACGAGCTTTGCACGTTTAACGATGACATTCAGGGCACTGGTGCGGTGGCCTTGGCAACCATCCTGGCTGGCTTGAAAACGACTGAGCAGGATATCAAGGAGCAGCGCGTTGCCTTCCTGGGTGGGGGCACGGCAGCGGTTGGTATCGCGGATAAAATTCGCTTGGCCATGATGAATGCCGGTCTTTCCGAAGAGGAGGCCTACGAGCGCTTTTTCCTGGTCGATATCCATGGTCAGCTACAGGACGGGCAGGAGCTCGCGGACTTCCAGAAGCCATACGCGAAGACTGCCGATCAGCTTAAGGACTGGGACGCGGTTGACCCGGCCAACATCACCCTGGCGGAAGTGGTCAAGCACGCGGCACCGACGATCCTGATCGGCGTTTCCTCGCAGACCGGTGCGTTCACTGAAGCCAT
>JBNNDZ010000325.1:0-8419 GCA_050285865.1 Puniceicoccales bacterium | reverse complement strand
GAGTTCAGTGAAGGCCCAGATGAAGACAATGGTGCAGCCCGCGAAGAGTCCGGGGCGCATCAACGGTAATGTGATGCGGCAGAATTTTTTCCAGCCACGACAGCCAAGGTTTTCGGCGGCTTCTTCCATCGCCGGGTCGATGTTGGCGAGGGAGGCGGCGGCGTTGAGGTACAGGATGGGGTAGAGGCTGAGTGCGTTGAGCGCGACGATGCCCCAGAAGCGTCCGTTGGCGAGCCAGTCGACCGGGGCGTCGGGGTTCATCAGTCCAAGTTGGGTGAGTGCGACATTCAGCACGCCGTGCAGGCCGAGGATTTGTTGGACGCCGATTGCGCCAACAAAAGGCGGCAGCATGATCGGCATCAGGGCCAGGCCGAGGCAGAACGTTTTCCCCGCGAAGTCAAAACGGTCCGCCACAAGGGCCAGCGGCAGTGCCAGCAGTAGCGCCAGGACCGTGGAAAACAGCCCCATGGCGAAGGCGTTTAGCAGACCTTCCAGGTAGATTGGGTTGGAAAAGACTTCGGCGATGAAGGCGAGGGTGAACTTGCCATCGACGATGAACCCGCCTTGCAGGATTTGCAGGATTGGCCAGATCAGGAAGCAGCCGAAAAATACGGCGCAAAACGCATAGATCGACAAGGTAAACCCACGGTTCATCGGCTGGCTAGGTTGAGCGGATTACCTGTGCTTGGCCAGTCTTCCCGGAGGGTAAAACGTAAAATTCCGGTGTCTCGATTAGCGTGCGAGATCGCCTAATTTGAGCACTTTCAGGCCGTTACGGCTCAGGATGTCCTCGGCCATGTCGTTGTCTTCCAAATGCATTACGAGGCCGCACTTGCCGTTGGGGCGCATGAGCATCGGATAGGTATAGTGGATGTTGATTTCGGTCTGCGTCAGCGCGCAGGTAACCGCGCGGATATCTTCCTCCGTATTCATCTCCACGACCATGACTTCGTTCAGCGAGTAGGCGAAGGCATGCTGGTCGAGCAGTTCACGGGCTTGCTCCCAATAGTCCGGGATGAGCCGGATGATCGCGCTGTCGGTCGTGTCGACCGTGCACAGCGACAGAATGTGAATGTCGTGCTGGGCAAACAGCAGCACCATGTCATTCAGTCGCCCGACTTTGTTGTCGGCGAAAATCGAGAATTGGCGCACTGAATCGTTTTCGGGGCGGCGAAGCGTCTCGGAACTCATGGCATTCATTAAAGGCGCTAAACCCTTGCGCGACAACTTCTAAATGCGCTGCGTCATCAGTCCAGGCGAAGGTCGACCATCAAGTCGTGCGCAAGGGATTCCAACTGGGCGCGGATCGGCTCAAACCGTTCCTCGGAGCCGCCACTGAGGCGAATTTTTGCGCGAAAGAGCAGGGCACCGGAGTCTGGCGCGGCCTCGACACCCGAGGTTAACTCCTCGATGTTGAAGCCTCCGTCAGCGAGGATCTTGGCGATGCGGCGCACGATGCCTTTCTGGTCGCTACCGACAACTTCCAGCGTCAATGAAGGGGCAACGGCGGGAGCCGCACCTTCGTCCACGTGCAGGGTGAGGTCGAGTTCGGGCAGTGCCCGCAGGGCGGCGCAGAGTGCATCGGCACTGTCGGCGTCGGTGTGGATTTCCAGCAGGCCAACGAAGCGCTGGCCCAAGTGTGCCATGCGGCTCTGGGTCCAATTGCCGCCATGTTCATTAACAATGCGGGAAACATCTTCGACGAGGCCGGGACGATCGCGTCCGCTCAGGGTAATAATCAAGGCAGCGTGAGGCATCTTTTCAGGCAATCCGTCGGTCGATGTGTGGTCAAGTGCGAACGGTTGACGCTACCGGCTTGTCACGCGGCCCATTTTTCCCAACCTGTCTCCTGTGCCGGAAACTCTGCGATTGGTAACATTCAATATTGCCCACGGGCGAGGGCTTTCGCTCTACCAGAAATTCAGTTCGCCCGTGCGCATTCGCAAGAACCTGAAAGCCATCGGGCAGCTCTTGCAACACGTCAATGCGGACATCGTTGCGCTGCAGGAGGTGGACGAAGATTCACACTGGAATTGGAACATCAATCTGCTGGATGAGATCCGTGAAACGTGCGGTTTGGACTACGCTGAAATCGGCGTGAACAACCGGCGGACCGGGCCCAAGCCACTGGCCTACGGCAACGCAATCTTGTCGCGCTATCCGCTGCACCACTGGGATAATCAGGCTTTTGGGGAGGCGACGCTCGGCGAGAAAGGCTTCCTTTACGCCGAGATCGATTTCCACGGACATTTGTTGCCCATCGTGAACCTGCACCTGGATTTTCGTTCTCGTCGCCGCCGATTGGAGCAGGTCGAGCGCATCCTGGATTACATCGTTGAGAAGGCTCACCCGGGCGGCAATGGCGTGCCGTTGTCACCCATCATCTGTGGTGATTTTAACAGCCGTTCCCAACCGAAGCAGGATGCGGTGAATCACTTGTTCGGGCACATTCTTGAGCACCGTGAATACCGCCGTTTTCCGGACAGCGGATTCACGTTTCCTGCGCACTTTCCGCGCAAGGCAATCGATTTCATTTTCCTGCCCGAGCCATACATGATGACGCGATGCGAGATACTGCCGGGCTATTTATCGGACCACCGTCCAGTGTTGCTGGAATTTACGGTGGACTGACGAGTAACGGCAAGCGGGCGTGCTATCCGGTAGCACGGTTGGTCTTCAACCGCCTGGAAGCCAGTTAAAGCTTAACCGGGCTTTCCAGCGTGAAGGCCAAGACGGAGCCCGCCTGGTATTCGATATTGTCGCCCTTGCGGATGAAGCTGCCCGCGCTGCCGGCTGCAGCGCCACCGGCGGCACCGTCGCCCGCATCGCCAGTGATGGCACCGAAGATTGCGCCCATGGCTGCCCCGCGTGCGGCTCCGCCCAGGACTTCCTTGCCGCTTTCGCCGTCCTTGGTTTCCTTCTGGCTGGTCGTGCGCACGGCGACCATTTGGCCGTTGTAATTGACGGCGTTCACCGTGAATGAAACCGAGGCGTCTTTCCAGAAACCTCGTCCTGCACCACTGGAGTCCACCACCTGAATCTGGACATTTGACCCGGAGGGCAAGACCACCTGATTGTTTACGCGAACGTCCGATACGAGGACGGCGGGGAAGGTCTGCCCTGGGCGTGCGGAACCAGAGTTAATCGGAGCCTGGAGTGAGGCCAAAAGGTTGGTGCCGGCGGGGATGGTTACGTCGGACGACTCAAAGGATTGCTGAGCCTGGGCGGGCGTGGGGACGCTGGCTGTGGCGACTTCCGGTGCCTGCTCGGAGAAGGTCAGCGATTTGACCGTGTCGCGGGGGTAATCCTGCGAGGTGCCGTTAAAATTGAAGCGAATTGCGCTGGCAGTGCCGCCTTCATAAGCGCCCTGAAGGCTGGAGCCGTTGCGCAGTTCGAGCGTGTCGGCAAGAACCAGTGACATGCCGGCGAGTGCGGTGACGGAAAAGATGGTAGCGAGTGTTTTCATGCGCCGAATTATAACCACATTAGTTGGCGAGCGGAAGCGTAAACTGGAACGTCGTTCCGTTGGGGCCGGTTTCGACCAATCGGATGTTTCCGCGGTGGCTTTTGATGATTTGTTTGGAAATGGCCAGACCCAGGCCGGTACCTTCGGGATTGCCCGACAGGAACGACTGGAAAATGCGCGAACGTAAATGCGCAGGAATGCCCGGGCCGGTGTCCTTGACGATAACCTCGGCGTTGGAATCCCCGGGGGCTGGGCTGCGTTTGACACTCACCGTGATTTTGCCGCCATGATCACTCATGGCCTTCATCGCATTCAGGATCAGGTTGAGCATGACCTGTTGAATCTGGCCTTTGTGAGCTTCCACGCAAAGTTCCTCACTGCTTGGCTTGTAAACCAGATTTATCCCGGATTGCTCGGCTTTGAGACGGACCAGTAGAATCGTTTCCTCCACTAGATTATTCAGCCGGTAGCGCGAATGCATTTCCGTGCGGCTTTTCCCGAAAGAAAGCACGCGGCCAACAATTTCCTCCAATTGCTGAATCTTTTCCGAAATGACTTCCGTGTCGCGCTGACGTGGATCCTCGGGGCCAAAGTCGAGCGTGAGCGAATCGAACAGGAGTTTGATGACGGTGAGCGGGTTACGGATTTCGTGTGCGATCTCGGATGAGAGGAGCCCGAGCGTGGTCAATCGCTCGTTTTTGCGGAGGCTTTCTTCGCTTTGGAAAACGCGCCCGTAGAGGCGGCTGTTCTGGATCGCAACGGCCCCCATCGAAGCCATACTGGTGAAGAGTTGGCGTTCGTCGTTGTTGAAACGGTGCGGCTGGTCGGTGTAGGCATTGAGGACTCCGATGGCATGATTTTCATACATGATCGGAGTGGCGAGTAGGGAGACGAGGCCAGCGCTCTGGGTCAGCTCAATGAAATGGTGTTCCTCGGTCTGGGCCAGGTTCTGAATTGCGACCTGCTTGCGCCGATCGATCGCGACGCCGACGGCGGTATCGCCCAGGTCAAGTTCTTCATGGTAATCAATGGGACCCTCGGTGCCGGAAATGGCCTGGAGTTGCAGGCGGCGCCGGTCCTCGCTGAGCAGGTAAATCGCGCAGATGCGGCAATTCAGTAGCTTGCGCGACTCGCGGGTGATGGACTTGAGTACATCGCGCAGGTCGCGTTTTGCACCGAGCTGTTGGCCGATACGGATCAGCGTTTGGAGCTGGTTTGCCTTCTCTTTGAGTTGACGGATTAGCCACAGGCGGCTGACAACCGAGGTCGCCTCAGCCGTCATCAGGGAGAGCAATTTCAGGTCATTATCGGTGAAGGCATTCGGCTTATCGCTGTCGACATTCACTACGCCGACTGGCGAGCCTTCGACGAGCATCGGCGCAGCCATTTCGCAGGCGATGCTTTGCTTGACTGGCACATAGCGGGGCTCTTTTTCGACTTCAGGTGCCAGCAGGGGGCGTCCATGCAGGGCCACCCAGCCGGTAATGCCTACGCCAAGCGGCAGGGCGAATTGTCCGGTTTCGGGCGGCAGACCCCGCGTGACTTCCAGCTCGAGCATGCCGGTGTCGGGATTGGTCAACGCAACTGAGGCGCTCGTGGCCCCCAGCACATCGACCAGCTCCTGCAAAATGTATTCCAGCGCCTCGTGGGTGTCATCTGTCTCACTGACCAGACGGCTGATCCGGTAGAGCGAATCGACAATGTTACGGTCCGGGGCGAGGGTATCGGTCATGGCGGCGGGTCGGTTTTCGGTGGTCAGTTTTCGGTAGTCGGTTTTCGGTTATCGGATAACGACGACGTGACCGACCTCAAATGGAAGAACGAATCTATGGCTACGCCGCTCACAGTCAACTGCCTACAAAAGCGCAATGCGCCGCCCCACTGAACCCGATTACTGAAAACAGACCAGGAGGAAGATGCCCAGCAGCGAACAATGCACGGCCCACTGAAAACCGACATTCGAAAACCGAGAACCATAAACTGAAAGCCGATCAACCGGCGGCCTGAAACTCGTCCTTGGCGATGATCCGTTCAATGGCATCGCGTAGAGGGACGAGTGAGTCGATATCGGCCTTGGATTGCGGGCGGCTGGGCTCGATGTAAAAGGTGTCCAGCGCCGCACCGCGTTCGGTGGAAATTCGGGCAAAGCTGATGTCGTAGCCATGCTTGAAAATCGCGTAGGCGAGTTGATACAGGAGACCGAGGTGGTCATTGGCCTGAACTTCCACGATAGTGCGCTTGAGCGTGAGCTCGTGGTAGACCTCGACCTTGCAGGGGATCGGGGCGCGCAGGCGGGATTGCTTGGTTGCGTTGAACCGGCTGGAAAGCTTGCGGGCCTGATCGGAAATGGCGGGCATCAGGTCGACGTTGTGCATGAGCGCCTTTTCCAAGTGCTCGCGGAAGACGGCCTCCACCTTGGAATCGCTTACGACGCCGCCATCGGGATCGACGACGTAGAAGGTGTCGATGGTGATGTGGTCGTTGCGGGAAATCGCCTTGGTGCTCAGGATGTTAACCCCGGCAACAGTGAGCGCGCCCGCCAACTTATAGAACAAACCTGCGCGGTCCCAAGTGACGACGTTGACCACGGTGAAGCCCTGATCTTCGTCGTTGCGCCAGTCGATGACGGGCGAGAGTGAGCCGACGCTGTCCGCCACTGAAATGGTCTTGAGGAGCTCGCTGACCATCTCGATGTGGCGAATGATTTCGTCCGCATCGTTGTGGATGAAATAACGTTCCGGCAGGAGGTCAAAATGGGCGTCGATCTGGTCGCGCTCAATGTGCTCGAGACGGCGTTCGAGAATTTCCCGATAGATCATTTCCTTACGCTCCTTTCGGCGCTGCGCCATGGTTTGGGGCTCATCACGGAGGACTTCCAGCGTAGAGCGGAAAAGGCTCTGGTGCAGCGCGTCCTTGTACCCATTCCAGCGGCTTTTGGCCGTGCCGAGGGCGTCACAAAATGTGTGCGCGTAGAGGTAACGAAGCGTGTCTTCGTCTCCAACGATATCGGCGAATCTGGCGGCAGTACGAGGGTCATCTACATCGTGCCGTTGCCAGAATCGTGCCATGTCTAGCTGGTTCTCAACGATTGTTAAAATTAGTTCGCGGCGACGTTCGTCGATTCCCATTCGTTTGAGGAGCGGACGCGCGATTCTCGCCCCGGCCAAACCGTGGTCCTGCGCACCCGCTGCCTTGCCCAGATAATGCACCAGCAGGATGACGTAGAGCAGGGCGGGAGTCTGTGTTTTTAACAACGCCTGATGGTATTCCGGCGCGTAGTTTCCTTCGTCACGGAACACGGCATCGAGCGCCTTGATGCAGTTCAGGGTGTGCATGTCCGCCGTGTAGCGGTGGTAGAAGTCATGCTGAACCAGGCAGGTGATGTCGCCAAACTCCGGCAGGAAACGCCCGAGGACGCCCGTTTCGTGCATGAGGATGAGCGTCGGGAAAACGTTACCCCGCGTTTGGAGGATGGCACGGAATGTCCGGTTGGCACCTTCGTCGTGCATCAATTTGGCATCGATCAAGCGCAGGGATTGGCCGATGAGGACTTGGAGGTCTAGATCCAGTGGCCGGTCGTACTGTTGGAAATGCCGGAAGACGCGGATCAGCCGTGCGGGCTCTTCCCGGAAAATATGGCGCGTCTCATAGGAAATGGAATCCGGGGTGATGATGAAGCCATCGACGATTTTTTGCCGGTCGGCGCGGCGGGAATCCAGCACCGCCTGAAAGGTCACGCCACGGCTCGGACCAAGCTTGTCCAAGGCCAACCGCTGTTCCAGCAATTTGGAAAGTTGGTAAATGCGATTGGCGTAACTGTAGTAATCGCGCATGAACTCCTCCACGCGGCGAAACAAATCTTTTTGGCGATAGCCGAGTGCCCAGGCGATGGAGGGCTGAGCCTGAAGCGTCAGGGCTTCCGTGGGTCGTTTGCTGTTGAAATGTAATTCGTTACGAACGCGCAGGAGGAAGTCGTAGGCGTCGATCAGTTGACGGCGCTCGATGTCGTTGAGGAAGCCTTTGGCCTCCAGGGCGTTGAGCGAGCCTTCGCCGAGGCGGACTTCTGCCATCCAAAGGATGTTTTGGTAATCCCGCAGACCGCCGACGCCGTTCTTGATGTCGGGCTCCTGAATAAAGACGCTGTCGCCATATTTTTCGCGGCGTTTCGCCTGGTCTTCCAGGCGTTCCTTGGCGTAGGCGCGGTGGTCCGCCTTGCGGTAATAATTGCGGTAGTCCTTTTCGAACTCGCGAAAGAGATCGCCCGAGCCGCAGATAAGCCGCGCTTCCAGAAGGGCATTGAGGGTTTGCTGGTCGCCCCGGGCTTCCTGAATGGCTTCCTTGACGGTGCGGCTGGAGTGTCCGACCTTAAGGGAGAGGTCCCAAAGTGGGTAAAGAATCTGGTCGGTCATGACCTCCTGTAAAGGCTTCAACTGCTCCGGTTTGATGCGGCGCGGATACAGGAACATCAGGTCGATGTCGCTCAGGGGGCAGAGTTCCGCCCGGCCGTAACCACCTAGGGCGAGTAGGGCGACATCGCAGGGCATCTTGCCATGCTTCGCCTCATAAATGCTCACCGTTTGCTCAAAAAGTTTCTCGATGAGCACGTCCATCATGATGGTACGTGCCCGGGCGACGCGGAGGCCGCCGTCGCCTTTTTCGTGGTAGCGCAGGAGCATTTCCTGCTCGAGGCGCATGTATTCTTTGAGTTGGCGCAGGCGTTCACCGGGCTCGGTTTTCGGGCCGAACGTTAAACGCTTGTCCGCATGTAAACGAATGCGGCGAAAAAGTGGGTCCTGGAGAGTTTTGGTCAAGTTAGGTTAGATGCAATTTTTTGCGATAGAGACGCATAGACGGTGCCGAATGACAATGGAAGAACCTTCATCGACCATCAAAAAAATTCATTAAACCAAAGGTGATCAATTAGTCGTGATTTGCATGTATGGGTATAAGGGC
>JBNNDZ010000324.1:0-13861 GCA_050285865.1 Puniceicoccales bacterium | reverse complement strand
GGGAAAGGGTGGCGGTGCTGCTCTCAAGCTCAGCAAGTTCGACGGTTTCTTCCCGTTCCTCTGCGCTGTCTGCTTTTTGAACCGCTTTGGCGGATTGGGCGGTTTTGGTCGCAACGGTCTCGCTATTGCTTTCTTCGAGGCTCGGGCCGGTGGTGAATCCGCTTTTTTCCGTTGTGGTCGACGGAGTTTCATTGCCACGGGGCGAAAGGAAGAAAAATGCGACGACGATGGCGATTGCGCCTACACCGAGAGCGACTAGTTGAGGTTGCTTCATAAAGCATAGCAAGTTGTACAATTAAAGGCAAAATGCCAAGTTCAATTTCCCTGGTTTGCTTGGGTGGGTGATGTATATGAAGCTGGGCTTGCATTACGGCGGCGGTATCTCCATAAACCCGCTTTTTACGTCGGCCCTTGCCGACCCCAATTCAAACCTCATGAGCGGCAACACGGCATTCATTACCGGCATCACAGGGCAGGATGGTTCCTACCTGTGCGAGCTGTTGCTGGGCCAAGGCTATGAGGTTCACGGCTTGGTGCATCGTCCGGAATCGCTCCAAAGCGGCAACATCAAGCACCTGGTCGACGATCCGGCCATTTTCCGCAAGCGCCTTTTTCTCCATACGGGTGCCTTTGAGGATGCCACCCATCTGCGGCGTATCATCTACAAGGCGCGGCCGACGGAGTTTTACCATTTGGCCGGTCAATCCAGTCCGCGACTCAGCCTGGAACTGCCGGAGGCGACGATTGACAGCGTGGGCGTGGCGACCCTGCGCCTGCTCGAAATTATCCGCGACCTCGATGAACCGCCGCGTTTCCTGTATGCCTCCAGCAGCGAGGTCTTTGGCTCGCCGAGTCAATCCCCGCAGGACGAGTTGACCCGGGTTCAACCGACCACGCCCTATGGCGCGGCCAAGATGCTTTCCCAAGAGTTGGGCCGGATTTACCGCACAGCCTACGGGCTACAGACCTGCTCGGCCATCCTTTATAATCACGAATCCCCCCGCCGCCGCGATACCTTCGTCACCATGAAGATCGCCCGCGCCGCTGCCCGCATTAAGCTGGGTCAGCAAAAGCAGCTCGAGCTCGGCAGTCTGAAAGGGCAGCGCGACTGGGGCTGGGCACCGGATTACGTGAATGGCATGCACCTGATGCTTCAAGGCGAGCCGGTGGACGACTTTATTCTGGCTACCGGCAAGCTGCACTCCGTTGAGCAACTGGTGGAAACCGCCTTTAACGTCGTTGGCTTGAATTGGCGCGACCATGTTAAACACGACCCCGGCCTCGTTATGACGGTCGAGCCCCATGCCCCCTGTGGCAACCCGACTAAGGCGCGACGCTTGTTGGGTTGGCAAAACACCGTTCCCTTCGAGGACATGGTGCGGCGGCTGGTGGAGTCGCAACTCGACCGCTACAGCGAAGACTAACCCCCAAATTTAGTAATGAAAAAAGCACTGATTACCGGCATCACCGGGCAGGACGGTTCCTATTTGGCCGAACTGCTGTTGTCCAAAGGCTACGAAGTCCACGGCATTGTCCGCCGTTCGAGTTCGATTAACCGCGGTCGCATTGACCACCTGAGCCACTACACCCAAGGGCATGAGGCAAAGTTGCACCTGCACTATGGTGACCTTGGGGACTCCGTAGCGCTTGTGAAGCTGCTCTACTCCTTGCAGCCCGACGAAATTTACAACCTCGCCGCGCAGTCCCATGTGCGTGTCAGCTTCGACATTCCGGAGTACACCATCGACACCACCGGAACCGGTGCAGGCCGCATTCTCGAAGCCATCATCGAGGCCGGTATCGGTAAGAAGGTGCGTTACTATCAGGCCAGCTCTTCCGAAATGTTCGGCAAGGTGCAGGAAGTGCCGCAAAAGGAAACCACGCCGTTCTGGCCGCGCTCGCCCTACGCTTGCGCTAAGGTGATGGCCCACTGGTTGACGGTCAATTACCGCGAATCCTACGACATGTTTGCGTGCAGCGGCATCCTCTTTAATCACGAGTCCCCGCGTCGTGGCGAAACCTTCGTTACGCGTAAGATCACCCTCGCCGCCGCCGCGATCAAGCTCGGCAAGCAGGACAAGTTGTTCCTCGGCAATCTCGATGCCAAGCGCGACTGGGGCTTTGCCAAGGAATACGTCGAAGGCATGTGGCGCATGCTCCAGCAGGACGAGCCCGATGACTACGTGCTGGCCACCAACGAAACGTGGTCCATCCGTGAGTTCCTCGATGCCGCCTTTGAGGCCGTTGACCTCGATTGGCAGAAATACGTTGAGTTCGACAAGCGCTTCCTGCGCCCGGCCGAAGTGGAACTGCTTATCGGGGACTACTCCAAGGCCAAGGAAAAGCTCGGCTGGGAGCCTCAGGTGCGCATGAAGGAATTGGCCAAGATCATGGTCGATGCCGACATGGATCTCTTGCAAGGCAAGCCTTTCCCCGAAGGCGCTCGCCCGTAAATACGTTTCTTGGACACAGAGCACACGGAGGAGGCACAGGGAGCGCGGAATTGAGTTTCTTATTGGGCTGAGATCCGCCTCACCTTAATTTTGACGGCTTTAATAAAGAATTCAAAGGCAACAACCTTCTTAACCCGCACGTGACCAAGTCGAACTAGCATGTCCGTTCTGGCGGTAACGCTAAATCCCTTTTCGCTAAACTCCGTGCACTCTGTGCCTCCTCCGCGTGCTCTGTGTCCAAAACCACGAATGATTTTGTCCATTGATGTCTGACTCCGTTGATTACTCGCAACGGCCCCTCCCCGAGCGCTACAAGAACAAGCGGGTCGAGGTCGACTCTGCAAAGTTCGCGATGGTGCCGTGGGACGAGATCTGGCGCTTTCGTGAGCTGTTCGGCTTCCTGGCATGGCGCGATTTCATCGTTCGCTACAAGCAGACGGCGGTCGGCATCGGCTGGTCGCTTCTGCAACCGTTGCTCATGATGATCGTCATGACGATCGTCTTCGGCTACGTTGCAGGCTTGGCGAAGGACTCCCCTGTGCCCTATGCGGTCATGGTGTTTTCCGGTGTCATCGTGTGGCAGTTTTTCTCGCAGGGCCTGACCAATGTCGCGCTGTCGATGACCAATAACAACGCCATCGTCGCCAAGATCTACTTCCCGCGACTGATCCTGCCCGCGAGTTCGCTGTTGGTGAACCTGGTGGACTTCGTGATCTCGATGTTGCTGCTGGTCGTGTTGATGATTGTTTTCGATGTCAGCTTCACTTGGCGCTTGATCTGCCTTGTGCCGCTGCTGGTCTTGGCGGGAACGCTGTCCTTCGGCGTCGGTGTGCTCGTGGCGGCGCTCAACGTGCGTTACCGCGACTTCAAACACATACTTCCGTTTGTGATCCAGATCGGGCTCTACATCACCCCGGTTGGATTTAGCAGCGACAAGGTTCCCGAGGCTTGGCGTTTCATTTATTCACTGAACCCGATGGTCGGCGTCGTTGACGGCTTCCGCTGGGCGATCCTCGACAGTGCCACGATGTATATGCCGGGCCTCTGGGTCTCCGTCGGCCTCACATTGGTCATCTGCTGGTTTGGCATCCGCTTCTTCCGCAGCAGCGAATCCTGGTTCGCCGACATCATCTAATTACCGCAAAAAATGCACAAAATTCGCAAAGTTTCTTTTGATTACGTCACGCGTTTTGCGCTTTCCTGCGCCTTTTTGCGGCTAATTAATTAGAACCCTTTGCGCTACTCCGCGCCCCTTCGCGGGCATTGAAGCATCATGGATAACTTCGCGATCAAAGTCGAAAACCTCGGTAAGAAATACCGCATTCATCACCTGCCCAATGGACAGAAGATGCCGGGGTATTCGCGCATCAATGAAGACGTGACGCGCCTGCTCAAGTCGCCCTTTAAAATTTTTTCCAAGCAGGAGCGTGAAGAACGCCCGCACGAAACCGACGAAGATTTCTGGGCCCTCAAGGAACTGGATTTCACGATCTATCCCGGCGAGCGCATTGGCCTGATCGGTCGCAATGGCGCGGGTAAATCAACTCTCCTCAAAACACTGAGCCGCATCGTTACGCCGACCACCGGCAAGATGACGATCCAGGGGCGCCTGGCGAGCCTGCTCGAAGTCGGCACCGGTTTTCACCCGGAGTTGACCGGTCGTGAAAACATTTTCCTGAATGGCTCCATCCTCGGCATGGCGCGCAAGGAGATCTCGAAAAAGTTCGATGAAATCGTCGAGTTCTCCGGCGTCGAACGCTTCCTCGATACACCGGTCAAACGCTTTTCCTCGGGCATGTATGTGCGCCTCGCCTTCTCCGTCGCCGCGCACCTGGACTCCGAAATCCTGATTGTGGACGAGGTTCTCGCCGTTGGTGACAAGGAATTCCAGGCCAAGAGTCTCCAGAAAATGCGCGAGCTCACGCAGGAGGAAGACCGCACGATCATTTTCGTCAGCCACGACTCAGAAAAAATCCGCAGCCTCTGCGGCCGCGTCATCGTGCTCAAGCAGGGCCAGGTCCTTTCCGACACCACCGACGTCGACGCAGGCCTAGGACTGCTTGAGGAGCAGTCTAAAATTAAAGCGTAGAAATTAAAAATTAAAGTGATCAATGGTATTTGCGTTAGTGTCATTTCAGGTTCTTTAATTTTTAAACTTTAATTTTTAATCGCAATTTTCCCTTTCTCCCAACGCCTCGCCGTCCTCGGCTACATTGCTTCCGACACGCTTGTCGGGCTGGGCCGGCGGCTTGGTTTGAAATCACTGGGGAGCGGTACCCGGCACGCGCGCTACACGGTCGCAAAGTCGGCGCAATACTTTCGCTGGTATGTGGATCACTTCCAGTCGATGCTCGGGGAGGAAGCCTTTTGCGGCGATGTCTGTGAGCTGGGCCCCGGTGATTCGCTTGGCGGCGGCGTGCTCTACCGTGCGCGCGGTGCAACATCAGTCACCTTCTTCGAGCGCTTTCAGTCCCAGCCCAATTACACGCGCGAGCGCAAGGTCGCCGCGGCTCTCTTGAAGATGGAAAGAGAAGGCTCTGCACCGCAAAGTAAGTCTGTCAAAGAAAGTAACTTTTCATCGCAAAGCATTGATGAGTTGCTCGCGTCGTTTCGCTTGATTGAGGGCGTTGCGGCGGAAGATCATTTGCGGACCGATCCGTTTCGCTACGATTTAATCCTCAGCAACAGCGTGATCCAGCATGTGAGTGACCCACTGCCGCTGCTTCAGCTTTGCTATGAGCGCTTGAAGCCCGGCGGTCGCATGCTCCATGTGATCGATCTGCGCAACATGGGCATGCTCGCCAAGCGCGGCGAGTTGGCCTGGCTGGAGCCGTCACCCGAAGACCATCGCCGCATGGTGCACAACACCGGTCGCCCCAACCGCATGCGCTACGATGAGTATGTGAATTGGGCCAGGGAATCAGGCGGGGAATACTGGGTGAAGATTCGCCACCTTGCCGGCAATGGTGAAGCATTGGGGGACGTTCCATTTGACGACGTTCCGGATGAAGTGTGGGAACAAAGTAAATCCTTGGTTGAGGAGGCTCAGCACCGTTTCACGCCGGCGCTGAAATCCACCAGCGCCAGCGATCATGCCGTGGCTGCGTTTCTACTTTGCGTTACAAAGCCAGCGGATTAGGTCGATGCAACTTCGTAGCGCCCGCCGCCGAGGATGCGAATCGGGCCGGCGGCGATAGTCCGTGTCTGTGTCGGGAAACCGGTCGTGGTTACCGCGAGCGTCAGCCAACGATCGCCGGGGGCGAGGTTGGCCTCCGCCGAACTTAATACGATGATTGCGTGGGCGTGCTCGGGCGATGCGTCTTCCCAGTTGGGCAAGGTCAGCGTGGTGTTCAGCTCGGAAGCCGCCAGTGCCTTGCTGCGGATCGGCGTAACTTCGGTCCCTGGGCCGCGGAGTTCTTGTTCGTATTCAAGGTCGGTCGCGTAGGCGGGGTTATCCTCGGGCCCCAGTGGCTTTATCTCCAGGTGCAGGCTGCTGACCCCGGAAAAATCAGTCAGCAACGAACCGTCGTTGAACAACGCGATTTCAAACTGCACATCGTCGCCAGCGCGAAACTTCGGTGTATAGCCGCTGATGTCCGCCCGCAAGGCGTCCGTGAAGTTATCGAAGTGAAACAGGTCCGCCGCTATGCGGATTCGGGAACGTGGGAAAGTGGACATGGTGGGTAAAGTTGGTGGTTAAGTTGTAGTGCTTTGCATTGCAAAGTTAGAGTCCGCGAAGGCGATCTACGATCAGTGGGCAGGGGCGCACGCGTTGAATTTCCACGCCGACCGTGCGAGGCAGAACGGGCTCATCCTCGGGGTTGATGGGCTCACTCACCGGAAGGTCGCCGCTGGCTATCAAGAGCTGACGGTCCAGCCCGTGCTCGATCATTGCATACTGTGAATCGGTTAGCGTGAATCCGGGAATGCGTCCCTCCAGCGCGCCTAGGCAAAGTGCTGCGGCGGAGGAAATGAGCTCCGGTGGCAGGGCATTGGCATTCGCGCTCAGTCGGTTTTGCGGTTGCTCACGAATGGCCAGGCGAAGGCGTTCGGTAATCGCGTTAATCGTGATCGTGAGCGGATTGCTGTCGGAGTTTTAGTTGGGGCGCGCGGCGAGATTTTCGCGCTGCGTAGCGTCAAGCAACAGCTCGATGTGGTGTGAGGAAAGGGGTGTCCAAAGTGGCATAATAACAGTCGTTGAGGTCGTTAACAAATTGACGCGGGCCCGGATCGGACGGACCCGCGGTCAGGGTTTAGGTTAGGATGCCGAGATGGTCAGCTTGCGCACGCCGAGGTCGCTCGTGGCAATGACGTTGCTGTAGTGCTCAACGGTGATGTCGGTATACTTCGTGTGCTCCTCGCGGAAGACGCGGAACGAACCGCCGTCAGTCGGAGTCACGAAGCGCTTGATGTTCGAGGGCTCGTCTTTGCTGAGCGCCTGCTGCCCGTAGAACGCGTAAACGGCGTTGCCGACAACGGCGCTCTTGGCCGACGCGCTGCTCTGGTAACGCGCCGAGAATACGCGGGCGCTGTCGAGGAACAGCTTGCGCGCCAGGTCATCCAACGTGAAGCTCGCACCGGCGTTGGCACCGGCGGTTTCTTGAGTTTCGTAGGCTGCTGCGCGAAGGTCCCATGCACCTTCGCCGAGAATGAGGCGGTTCGGGCGCACGCCGGATTCATCAGCTGCGGCGATCAGCATGGAACGCAGGTCGCCATCGGGGTTCGCGGCGTTGTCCCAGGTTTTGTTTGCGTTGGTTGCAGCAGCGTCGATCGCCGTGATTGCACGGCGCAGTTCGTTGCGCAACAGGCGTTGCAGCAGGATCTGTACGGTGCGCTCTTCCCAATCATCGGTCGAGATTTCGTCGTGGTCGACACGCACGGTAAGTCCCTTGTTCAGGGTCTTCGCCTGCACGGTTTCGCCGTTGTATTCAACACGTTTGAACGCTGAACCAATCGCACGAATATCGTCGGCTTCCGAGAAAAACGCCTCGGCGTTGTCGGCACGTTTGAACTCGAAACGTCGGCCAACCGGAACCGGTGGTGCGACGAAGTCGAGCAGTGCAGACAGGTTTTCCGGGTCTTGCCAACCGACGGTAAACGCGGTCAAGGCTTCACTAAAGTGCGCGGCGTTAAAGCGGCTTTCGTTGGCCGCGTGAATTTCATTAATGGCGGGAGTAGTCATGTGGGTAAGTGGGTGAATAGATTCGTGGTGCTGTGGGTGAGTAGTGGTCTGGTGCGAATGTATTATCGCAGCCCAGTCTTAAGGTCGTGTTGTTGATTCGAGTGTTGGCTCGAGGATTCTTGCTGATCGTTAGTTCGCGTGCCGTGTGTTATCCGAGCATGATGATCTTGTCCGGGCCGGCTTCAAAGGTGCTGCCGAGGACGGCGATGTCGGTGCTAGCGGTGCCCGTGAAAGCAGCGATGATGGCCGTCTTTCGAGGATCGATGGGCAGAACTTCAAAGCACTCGCCATTGCCCGAGGCTGCCGAAACAGCGATGCCGACTTGGTAGACGGTGACGGGGCTCGAAGGCTGCGATTGCACTTTGCCGCCGCCGGCGGTGTAGACTGGACTGCCCGCCGTAATGGGACCGCTGGCAACCATCAGTACAGTGGTGGTCGAGGATCCGAGCAGTGCGACATTGACCGCGTCGCCCTCGTTGCCGGTGTCGGTGATGACGCCGAGCGGACGGTTGCCCACGCCGCAGAGGTCAATCTCTGCCGAGCTGGAGCCAGGTTTGCCGAGCAAGTGGCGCGTGGAGATGTCGCTCTCAAGTGTCTTGGTCAGGTTGCCTTCATGGACGCCGTAGCCGACGTTGGCGAAGACGGGGAGTCGCCCGAAAATGGCGAGAAGCATTTGGGTGATGGGATTCATTGGTATTATGTTTGTGGTTGGTTTACGCTTTGTAACAGAAAGTTACTCTGCGTTAGAAAGTGTTGAAGTCATGAAACAGATCCGGGCGTTCTTGCTTGAGTGTGTTCCATGCTTTGGCGAAAGGTTCTCCGGTGCGATCAGCCCGCTCATTAACGAGCGTCAGGAAGTCGCTTCCCGTTGGCATTCGGCGCGCACCGAGGCCCGTAGTGCAGGCCACCGTTTTGAGTGCGGGCGTGCGGGTTTTAAGTTCACTGAGGCCGCGATCGAAATCTGCTTGCAGCCCGGCTTCCCAACTCGTGCGTTCGTTGGGCGCAATGACGCCGGTAAGAACCGCGTTATCTAGGAGCACGGCGATGCGTTCGCGCCGCTCATTGGTAAAGGCTGCCTCCGCTCGCGGATTGCCACTGGGATACCAGTCGTCGTGCTTGTTCGCTTCGGCCTTGGTTTCATTCGCAATGACGTCGCCCGGAATGTTCGGATGGTTTGTCAGGCCGACTGAAACCAGGCGAACGGGCGTGTATGCGCCATCGGTTAGCGGCTTCATTGCCCAGCGTGGTGACAGATACTTATAAAATGCATTGCGCAGGAGGTCCCTGCCCGCGGCGGACCAGCGGGGCAGGGCGTAAAGGCCGTCTTCGCGCGCCTCCAGGGCGATTATCCAGGCATAAGCACGAGTGTCGGTATGCCCACTTTGTCCTGCAAAGTTGTCGTCATCGGGATGACCGATAAATACCGGCAATCCACCAAACTTGCGGGCCAGGCGGCCACGCAATGATTTGAAGTAGCGAACGAGTTCTTGGGCGGATTCGCGTGTGAAGCGTTGCAGCCCTTGCGCGTGTGGCCAGTTGCCATACTCGGCGATGCGCAGCCACGCACTGGGGCGAAGGTCTTGGGTGGGGATTTCGCGGCTAAGGCCAGCAATGGTTGTCGAGTTCATTAGATGAGTCTTTGTGTGTTTGGGAAGTTGGAGCTATGTGCAGTCGGATCGAGGGTAGGGAGGCTTGGCTCAAGCCTCCGCACGTCACATATGAGACGTTGGAGTGAGGGTAGGGAGGCTTGGCCTCAAGCCTCCGCGCGTCACGTAAGAGACTTCGGTTTGGGCCTAAGCTTTGTCCTGCAAAGTTTGAAAACGGTCGGGGAACGCCAGGCGCTTGAACAAGTTTGCGATAGCCTTGGGAAGAGTCTCGGCCAGCACTTCGCGGGCACCTTCCAATTCTTCGGCGGCAATGCCGCTTTCCTTGTGTCGAATGACAATCCGTGCGCGTGGAGCTTCGCCAAACAGATGCCGCGTGATCCAGCGATCGACTTGCGTGTGAAGCGTCTCCGAAAGATGGGCGATGTCTTCACGCTCGATGAGTGCGGTTTCTTTGCCCTGCAAAGTAATACCCGCGCCGCCATCAGCAATGGAGCCCATCGAAGAGCCGCGCCAAAGCGTGGCAATCGCTTTGTCCATCCGATCGACAAGTTGCGGATACGGCAGTTGGCCGTTAGCGGAAAGGTCAATCGGTTCGATATCGGTCCCGCGTGACATCAGCGCATGGAACTCGGCCCCGAAATCGCGGACCGCATCGCGGGCGCTGTCCCATTCCGGCGTTCCGGGGGTGGCATCGGTTACGCCGCGCACGCCGGGCATGCCGTTGCGTTCACAGTAAATAAGCCAGTCGCGCAGCGGCAGGTGCTTGAACAGATAGGCGATTGAAGTGGCTTCCATAAGGCCGTCGCCCGTTGTGATGAGCCACTCGCCGTCACGCAGTCGTTGGCCTTCGCGGGAGGACTCGTCGGGAAGGAAGCGCAATTCGCCTGTTTTGTTTTCAAAGAACCACAGCGGGGCAAATCGAAAGCTGGCATGAAGCCGTTGCGCGTCGCCACTGCTTTGCGGACGCCAGACAATCTCGTGCACGGCATAGCGTTTCCCCACGGCGTCCATCATTTGGCGAAGAAGTAGAGCCATGCCGCCGCGTTCGTTGAGGTCGCTCGCATGGCGGACGTCGATGTTTGCATAGAAGTCTTCAAGCGCAGCTTTGTGGCGCAAAGCTTCCGCTGATTCATCATCCGCAACGATGTCCCAGCCGAAGCGGCCCGGGGATTTCTTGCGCTTGCAGGAAACGGCTTTGACGACGTCGTCGCGTTGCTCGATGACATCCCACAAGCGGGCAGCCTCAGCGAGGTGGCCAGCGTGAAAGCTATCGAGTTGGCGGGTGAGGCTCTCGGGCGTCAGTGAACGCACGGGGTTGAAGGCCGCACGACGATTGCGGCGCACGCGACTGGGCGGTAGTTGTGAGTGGGTTTTCATTGCGGATTTTGGAGTGCTTGGTGCTTGGTGCTTGGTGGTTGATTGTGGGTCGCAGGGTTGTGCTTGGGGTAGGGAGGCTTGGCCTCAAGCCTCCGCGCGTCATGGTTGCTCGTCACGATTGAGGTTGCTTGTGTGCTGTGGCGGAGGGCTGGGCCAGCCCTCCCTACCGTTTGCGTTGGCGGGAGAGGGGTTCGAGGTGCGGTGGGGGCGTTGGATTACGGGCGGCGTGAAGAGCCAGGGCCAGTGCCCAGAAGCGATCGGCGTGGCCACTGGGACCGCGCTCGGCGGAAAATCGAATGTTACCGGCAGACGTGTGTTCCTTGCGTACGGCTCGCAAGTCAGCGCGGATGTGTTTGTCCGCCGGTATCCGAATCGTACGGTCTTCGAACGCACGTCGCAGGGGGTAGGCGAGGTCTTCTTTAACCGGGGCGGTGAAGGTGATCCCTTCCACCCGGTGCCGCCCAAAACGTTCGATGGCGCGTTCGGCGAACTGACGACCAAGGCCGGTCTGGTCAATGCAGACGCGACGTAGACCGGGAAGATGCATCAGTTCATATAAAATTTCTTCCTGCTCTGAGAACGGACGCTCTGCGATGCAAATAACTTTGCGAGAGAAAGCATATTGCCCAATTTGCTCGATTAGCCAGAACACGGTTAGGTCATGGTCGCGCCCGATATCGACGCCGAGGTAATGCGCCGAGGGCGTTTGTCGGATTTCCGAACCCCCGAGTTCCCATGCTTCATGCGGTGCGTATTCAGCGGCGGCAATGAGTTCCCACGGAAGGAACGCCGTCGCATCGTCTGCCGGGACGCAGCAGTATTCCTGGCGAAACGATTCTTCATCGGCACAGCTTTGCCTTACAAAGTTAAAGTAGTCCGCTTCATCCATTTGCTGCCGTTGGTCCTCGGCCGGCAGTCGCTGCTTTAGGCGTTTCAGGAACCCTTGGGCCAGAGCGTCTTCAAGCGTTACGCGGTGCAGGGAAATGTTTTTCGGGTTTCCACCGTGACGCGCTTCTTCAATGAGTTTGTTAAAGAAATTCTCGGCCCCGCGGTGGGTCGAAATGAGTTCGAGCTGGCCGCCCCAGGTGACTCCAGGGTAGGCGATGGCGTACAGTTGACGCGGGTCACGATGCAATGCGAACTCGTCCAGCACGCGTGTGCCCCGTTTGCCGGCTTGCGCGTCGGCATTGCTGGTGAGCGAGTGAATACGCGGACCGCTAGCGAGTTCGAGCACGTGCGTATTGCTTCGGGAGTCGTCACGCAGAACGGGCTTCTGGTAGGCAGTGGCAGCGAGGTTGAGCGTCTCAGCGAAGCGGCGGCAGTCTTCCAGAAAGAGCTTTGCCTGCACTTCATCGCGTGACGATATCCACGCATCGAGTCGCTCGCTCGATTGCGAACAGCGCCGCACACAGGCGTAGGCGGTGGCCCAGGAAATGCCGATTTGACGGGCCTTCTCCATGATCTTGATGGGCGCGCGGTCGTTGATCCAACGCTGTTGGTAAGGTAGGAAAAATGGTGTCATGGGAATTCGGAATTCGGAATTCGGATTTCGTGGTGCTGGTAGGGTGGCTTGGCCTAAAGCCTCCGCGTGACTTGTGGAGTAGTACCGTGTAATAGCGACTACGGGATGGAGCTCAGGCGGGGTGGATTGACATAGCGGGGGCCACGCGGCATGCTCGGGCAATGAACACGCCACTATTGCAAAAACGTTGGATGCTTACCTTACTCGCGGTTACGGCGGTATTCGCCGGGGCTGCTTTTGCGCAGAATTCGCCGAATCAGAATATCGTTCGTATCAAAGACACCGGCACACCCAGCGTGCAGAGTATCAACGCAAAACTGGATCGTCTGATTCAACAGCAAGGCGGGCGCTACGTTTTTTTGTCGTCGGCTGACGGCGACTTGTGGCGACTCGACACCTTTACCGGGAAGGTCGCAGTGCTGAACCTTGTTCGGGGAGCCGAGTGGGATACACTTGATGTGCCCGAGAAAAGCGTAGGGCCGGGTAATGCGTTCTATGAACAATACGTCCAAAAGCTGAACGGGATTAATTTTAATTCGAACTGACATCTGGAAAAATTGTGGTTTAGCGAAAGTTGTGGGTTGGTAAATCCTCACATTGCCCCGGAGAGAGGCGATTTCAGGTCACATCAAATTCAAGCGTTGTTCGATTTCGGCGAGCGTTTCGGCGGTTAGTCCAGGAGCGCGTTTGGCGGCGGCGACGGCCTTTTCCAATTGGGCGCGTTTGGCTTCGTGTTCGTGCTGTTTGAGCTCTGACTCCCGCACTTTGAGCGCGAGTGTCTTCAGGCTCGATTGTGCAGACGACAGTTTCTGAATGATGCCGGACAGTGTATTGCATTCGGCAATCGTAGGTGCCGCATGCTCGCAGAGGCAGTCGAAGACGCGTTCCCAGGCAACGGCGAGGGACGCCTCCGCGGCTTCATCAATCGGACAGGCTTGTGCCAGCGTTTGTTTAATATCGGCGTGGGTGGGCATGGGAGGTGGAGATTAAAGGATATAGATTAAAAATTAAAGGTGGGTGGTTTTTCTATGCTTGGTGCTTGGGGTAGGGAGGCTTGGCCTCAAGCCTCCGCGCGTGGTGTTTGTTCGTCACGATCGGCTTTGCTTGTGAGGTGTTGGCGGAGGGCTGGGCCAGCCCTCCCTACCTTTTGCGTGGGGCTAGGGTAACTTTGTGATGCAAAGTTTACTGATAGCGGGATAGCTCGGTGATGCGTTGGTTGTAGAATTTCGACTGCGCGATGAGGGCGGCAATGTGTTCGGCGTTTTGTCGAATCAGACGATGAATGTCGGCGTGATCGGTCTTCGTTTCGCGCCGGTGCTCATGAAACTCGTCGCGAAGCTTGTCGAGGTCGTCATGCGTGGCGTAGGTGAGCTTAGGGTCGGGGCTCTCGGCGAGTTGCTCGCGGAGGCGGAGGACAAGCAGTGCGGCGCTGAGCAGCGTGACGCCGCCGAGGACGAGTGCGCCAAGTATGGTGTTGGGATCGGGCATCTTGGATTGGGATTTCGGGTTTGGGATTGCTGATTTCGGAGTGCGGAATTGATTTATTAAAAACTTTGCGGGGCAAAGTCGGGTTGTGCGGGGTGGCGCCCGTCACAAGGATCCTGGTCATGATGTTCCCTTTATGCGCTGGTGCTCCTGCGCGTCGACATCGTCGTCCGATCCAGGTAAGACAGGGCAGACTCACGATCCAGTACTGACCTTTTTGTAAGTGTCAGAAACA
>JBNNDZ010000323.1:0-6206 GCA_050285865.1 Puniceicoccales bacterium | reverse complement strand
TCGCCGACGATGGCGACCGGGCGTTGGAGTCCGTGGATGACATAAGTCGTTCCGCCGGGGGAGTGGCCGCTGGTTTCGCGGGCGACGATTTCCAATGCGCCGACCTGAAAGGTTTGGCCGTCCACCAGCGTCTTCGCAGCGGTGATGTTTTCCTTGGAATGCACATGGATCGAGCCGCCTGGTTGGAGGACTTTTTTCAGTTTGTCCAAGTCGGCCACGTGGTCGCGGTGGGTGTGCGTGAGGAAAATATGGGTCAGCTTCCAAGGTTTGCTTTGCAAAGCTTCAATCATGCCATCGGCATTCGCGCCGGTGTCAAAAGCCGCCACTTCCCCGGATAGCGGGTCCCACACCAGGTAGGCGTTGACGGTCATTTCTTCGTAGCCAGGGACGGGGTGGGGCGTGTTGAACATCGCCAGTCCATCGAGCTCGATGTCGTCGGGATACCAGCGATGCTCACCCAGTGCCACGAGTGCTTCGGGTGCAAGCTTGAGCTGTTTGGCGATGCCACGCGCGGTGGCGGCATCAAACTCGCCCTTGCGCAGGCGGCGGATATTTTCGCGGGGCACGCCGGAAAGCTCGGCCAGTTCGCCGTCGGCCATGCCAAGGCCGGATTGAGCTTTCGCGACGACGTCTTCAACTTCGTCTTCGATTCGAATGCGCATAACGGAAATTCGTTGCAGGGGCTACGGGTTAGTTCAGTCTCGCCTGACGCGTGATGAAGACAAGGGGAAAAATTTTGGCGGGCTTGGCCTGTGCGCTTTTGTTGGCGGGGTGTGCCTCGCAGCCCGCGCCGGAAGCCGATGCATTTTTTGACGTGCCTCGCGTCGGGCCGACTGCGCTCGACGCTGTGGGAAAGCTGCCACCGGTTATTGATGAATCCTCCGGTTTGGCGGCGAGCGGTCGTGTGCCGGGAGTCTTCTGGACGCATAATGACAGCGGTGATGCGGCGCGAATCTTTGCCATCTCGGATACAGGTGAAATGGTTTCTCCGGGCGACAAAGGCGTGGCCGTCGTGGGGGCGGTCAACCGCGACTGGGAGGAGATTGCGGGCGATTTTCGCGGCAACCTCCTGATCGGTGCCTTTGGGAACAATGCAAATCGACGCACCGATCTCGCCATTTATCAAGTTCCTGAGCCCGACCCGTTTACCGCTACCCGGGTTGAGCCAACGGCGCGTTGGCCAATCGTCTATCCGGATCAGACGGAGTTTCCGCCCGCCAATAATAACTTCGATTGCGAGGCGATGTTTGTCGCCAGCGGTGAGCTCTACCTCATCACCAAGCACCGGGCCGATACGATGGCGACGCTCTACCGGCTCGACTCTCGGGAGACGAAAACGTCCAATAAACTGACTTTGCTCCAGCGTGCTAATTTACGGGGAATGGTCACCGCGGCTTCTTCATGGAACGACGGCGAACGTGTGGCGGTGCTTACTTACGGCAATGTTTGGTTGTTCGAGCCAGCCAACCGTAATGGAAATATGCTTTTCGATGCGCCCGCTCGCTGGCTCCCTATTCGCGCCCACCAAGCCGAAGCCGTTGCCTTCCTGGATCGCGAAACGCTAATTATCACCAACGAGCAGCGCGGGGTCTTCCACCTGCCAATCTCGTCGATGCACGAGGTAACCTTAAGGTAGGGCGCAGCCTCCAGGCAAGCCGCCCCATCACGCAAGTAAGCCATCACGCCAGTCCACGCGCTTACGCTCGCGGCTACCGAGCGAATGCGCTTGATGGCTAGTGGGGATCAGCCAGCCACGCCTCCGCCGCCTGTTGCACGGCTTTGGCATCCTGACAGAGCCAGCGGGTGAGGATGCGTTCGCACTCCTCTTCGGAGAGTCGCCAGTCGAGCTTGGTTTCGCGTAGTCGTTGGGTGAGCTCATACAGGCAAAGCGAACTGAACACCGAAAGGTTGTAACTCTGGGTAAAGCCGTGCATCGGCAGCTTAAACCAATAATCGGCTGCCTCGTGCGCCTCTTCGGAGAGGCCGCGACGCTCGTGACCAATCAGAATCGCGAGTGGCTGATCGAGGGGGATTTGGTCGAGCGGAACAGCTTCCGGGCGAAGCGTCGCAGCGGCCATGCGGTAGCCCGCGGCTTTGAGTCCGGATAGGCAGTCGCCCGTGGCAGGGTAGCGTTCGACATCGATCCACTTGGCCCCACCCATGGCCACCTGGTTGCTGATTTTAAATGAGCGCGAAATTTCGGCCACGTGGACCGTCTGCACGCCGAAGCATTCGCAAGTGCGCAGGACGGCGGAACTATTGTGCGGCTGAAAAATGTCTTCCAACACGACGGTCAAGTGCTGGGTTCGCTCGCCGAGCACCCGTCGCATTTCATCGATGCGGCGTGGGTGGTCCCGTTGGGTAATGAGCATTTCGCGGAGCGTGGCCAGGCGCTCGCGAGACATCGACTGGATGGCACCGACCAATTCGTCGGGGAGGGGATCAAAAACGGGATTGGGCATATTTTGTTTCGGCAGGAGCCTGAGGCGGGAATCAGAAATGAAGGGCGAAATGGTGAGTCGGTTGATCTTTTTCGTTGCTCCGGGCCAATGAATCAATTCCCTTCTGCGCTTCGCAAAATTCGCTACTCCCCTTGAAAATGTAATTTCAGCCTTGACGAAAGGCATGTTAGCGTCTGTTTTCTCGCTTTTTCCACCCAATCACAATTTCCATTTATGCCAGTTGATGTTAAAGTTCGTAAAGGCGAGCCCATGGAGAAGGCGCTCCGCCGCTTGAAGAAGAAACTCGATCGCGAGGGTGTCATCCGTGACGTCCGCGCCAAGCGTTATTTCGAGAAGCCCTGTGAAGTTCGCCGTCGCAAGCGTAAGGTAGCGGCTTTCACGAACATGCTGCGCCAGCGTTACGAGAACCAGTAATCGCGGTCAGCTGTTGCTGAATTTTAGCCGGTATGGGGTGCCATGCCGGCTTTTTTGTGCCCGAACTCATGTAAAAGCATTGGCAAATACGCGCAAAATTGGCCGCGGCGGTCATCGCGTGCTTGCGTTTGCAACCCCATCGCCTAAACACTTGAGGGCGAACTGCTCCGGCATTCAGGTGGTCTAATCGTCCGCCGGAACGCCCTCACGCTAAACAATCTGCTGTCATGAAATCATTCAACGTGCTCATCTCGGGAACTCTTTTGGCATCGCTGGCCTTCTTCAGTGGCTGTGAGGGCGTCAATAACTGGTGGAAGCGCGAGCACGCGCTCAAGCCGCTTAAAGAACAATACTGGAACGGTGAGCTTTCCTGGAACGAGTATCGCGAGAAAAAGAAGGTCCTCGTCGCCGAACTGGAGCGCCGCAACTACCAGACGCCGGCGGAAATCCGTGAAGCCGTTCGCAGCCAAGGCGCGGACGAGCATTCGGAAAACATGCAGTGCGAAAAGGCGGAAGCTTGCGAGTCTGACGCTGCCATCCTCGCGGAGGATAATAAGTTGATCAAGGACGCCGAAACCGAAGCTTACGTATACGACGAGCCCACAGCGCCGGTTACCACGCAGCCAACGGTGGTTGAGGCGATGCCGATGGCACCGGACTCTCCCAAAACGACCGTTACCAGCACAGTAGAGTCGGTAACGGACAGCAAGCAAGTCAACTGGGTGCGCAATCCCGATGGCTCCATCACTTACAAAACGTCACCGTCCGCCCAGGCATTATCTTCGCAGGTGGTTACTTCCGGCCAATCCACTGAGCCGCCCGCATTGCCTCAGCAACCGGTGAATCAAGCCGCACCGGCTCCCGCCTCGAAGCCAACTCCGGCCCCAGAGGCCACGCCTGCGCCGACGGCACCGCCCGCAGAACAGTCGACGCCAGCCGCTGAAACCCAGACGACTCCGAAAGTCGAACCGGCCGGTGACCCTGCTCATGCTGAAGAAGAGCCGCCCGTCGTTCTCGACCTCGGCGATTTCTCAGTGGAGTAGCCAAAGACAAACTTGGCGAGCGTCTGACCTTATCGGCGCTCGTTCCAAGCCTTGGATTCAAATTCGGCAATGGTATCCGTGAGCAGGGCTTGCGGCCATTGAGGAAATTTCGATGGAACGGGCGTGCCGCCAAGCCATTCGGCCAGTGCGCCGGTAAAGTCAGACTCGAATCGCTGCCAATCGATTGCCCGCAGGGGTTCGCGTGCGATGGTGCCTTGCATTAGCAGCCCATCGCGGGTGCGGCGTTGGGCGGCACCCGCCAGTTTTTCACCGTCGGCATCGATGACATCTCCCGGTTCTGCTCGGGTGAAACAGGTGGTTGCGACTGCGGTTTTTTCTGCATCTGCAGGAGACTGATCGGCACAGGGGCAGGGCTGGAGCTTTGCTTCAATACCCTGTTGCTGGAGGGCCCAGGCGAGCACTTGATGGATTTCGCGGTAGGCGTCGCCTGCCTTGGCACGGGCCAGCGGGTGTGTGGAGGGGAGGACCAGCGCGTAGGTCCAGTCGTCACGATGATCCACTACGCCGCCTCCGGTGGGCCGGCGAACCAGTTCGAAGCGCGATGCAAAATGGTCATGTGCTTCCCGCCAACTGGCATGAATCGGCAGGCGCTCGGCGGCTTCCTCGAATCGCTGGGTTCGCCCGAATGTGAATGCGGGATTGCTCCAACCGTAATGGCGAAAGCGCGGGGCATCGGGTGCCGGGTAGGCTTCGAGGAGCAATTGGTCCACCGCCATGTTGGCAGCGGCTTTCAAGGTGCGGGTCGGCAGGACTTGCATGGAGATACGTGGTTCGGCGTTAGGCGAAACCAGTCAGACAGCATGCAGTTCGCATGAAATGCAAAGGAAAAAGGTGGTCGGCGATTTTACTCTTCGCCGCCCGAGAGGAAACGCCAGGCACCGAATCCGAGAGCGGTCAGGCCAACCATTTTCAAAAGGTGGAATTTGCCCCGCTTGGCGAGGGAGCGTTGCAGCAGGCCAAAGGCAAGCGGGCGTAGGATGGGAGCGGCTTTCTTCAGGGCAAAGGCAGTCCCACCCACCACGGCAGCCTTTTTGGCATTTGGCAGGATGAGGGCGATTTCGCGGCCGAGGATTTCGCGTTCGGCAGCGATGCGCGCCTTTACGGCGGCTATTTCTTCTTTCTCAGCGCGGAAGCTAAACATTCGGCGTCCTTTCGTAATTCCTGCCGGGTTTCGGTGAAGGGTGTTTTCTTCTGGTCCATTAAAACGTAAGCCGCGAACACGCTGACCGCAAGCATCACGAGGAACAGCATGCTTACGCCAAGCATTGTCAATGCCTGGTAATCTTCGGGCACGGTGAGCGCGAGTGCGACGATGGCGGCGACCCCCGCCAAGACAAAGCTGGCGGCGGCAAGACAGACAAACCCCATCAATGCCGCCAGCCGGGCTTTTTCCAAGCGGTATTCGACGCCGAACAACTCAATGCGCGACTCGACGATCTGAAGAACCGTCTGTGCCAGCGCAAGGGCGGTATCCAGCGATCTCATCGTGGTACCTAGTCTCGCAAGAAGCGGTCCAGGACGACGCCCGCGACGAGTGCGATGCCGAGCGACTGCCAGGGATTGTCCTTGATCAGTTTTTCAACGTCCTTGGCGGTGCCCTTGCCCTTGGCCTTCATGTTTTCGCCTTCGACTTTTAGCTTTTCGAGAACTTCGGAGAGCTGTGCGCGGACGGTGTCGGCTTTTTCGTGGGCAAAGTCCTGCCCAGCGGTGGAGGCGTCACTGGTCAGCGTTTTGGCGTCCTCGATGAGGAGTTTGAGGTCGGCGACGAGCTTGTCGCGGTCGCCAGCGAGCTTATCACTCGCCGATTGATTTGCGGTCGTTTTGGTAGCCATAATTAGCTTTCGTTCGTGGTGGATTCGTTGATGTCGGATTGAGATTCCTGCGCGGGCTCTTCGAGCCTTTGCAATATAAAGTAAAAGATGCTGCCTTCGCCCATAACGGAGTCGCAGCCGATTTCCCCATCGTGATCTTTGATGATTTCACGGCTGATGTTCAGGCCCAGACCTGCGCTGCCGTGCCGCGTGCTGTCGTCGCCCTGCGAATAGCGGTCGAAGATGCGTTCGCGGAATTCGTCGGGGACTCCGGGGCCTTGATCGGCAACGGCAAAGCGCACGGTGTCGGGGCGGGTTTCCACTTGCACGACGATTTCCGAGTGCTCGGGCGCGTGGCGAAGGGCGTTGGAAAGGAAGTTGTTCAGCACGATTTCGATACGCTTGGCATCGGCGCTGACAAGTGGATTGGACTCGGCCAAATCTGGAGTTAGATT
>JBNNDZ010000322.1:0-4345 GCA_050285865.1 Puniceicoccales bacterium | reverse complement strand
AAGGTGGAAGACCCGCGCTTCCTCTACTGGTGCGACCGTCTCGGCGTCATGGTCTGGGAGGAAATGCCGAGCGGCTACGCCTTCTCCGCCTCGCTGGTCGAGCGCGCCAGCCGCGGACGGCCTGGAGTACCTCCGCACGGGCGTGAACGCCGGGTTGGATATCGACGCCTTTGCGCCGCGCTTGTCCTTCTTCTGGGCCATCGGGAAAAACTTCTTCATGGAAGTTGCCAAGATGCGCGCCGCCCGCTGCCTGTGGGCCAAGCTCGTGCAAGGCTTCAACCCGAAGAACCCCAAGAGCCTCGCTCTGCGCACGCACTCGCAGACCTCCGGCTGGTCGCTCACCGAACAAGACCCTTTCAATAATGTAATCCGCACCGCAGTCGAAGCGTTCGCCGCGGCCTGTGGCCACACACAGTCGCTGCACACTAACGCGCTCGACGAAGCCATTGCCCTGCCGACCGATTTCTCCGCCCGCATCGCCCGCAACACGCAGTTGTTTATTCAGGAAGAAACCGGCATGACGAATGTCATCGACCCTTGGGGTGGCAGTTACTACGTGGAAGCGCTTACGCACCAACTGATGCAAAAAGCCTGGGCGCACATTGAAGAAGTCGAAGCCCTTGGCGGTATGACCAAGGCCATCGAGGAAGGCATTCCTAAGCTGCGCATTGAGGAAGCCGCTGCTCGTCGTCAGGCCCGCATCGACTCCGGCAAGGAAACCATTGTCGGGCTCAACAAGCACCGCCTCGAAAGGGAAGATCCGCTCGATATCCTCGACATTGACAACACCGCGGTGCGCGAATCGCAGATCAAGCGCCTCAAGGAATTGAAGGCCAACCGCAACCATGCCAAGTGTCGCGCCGCGCTGGAAGCCATTACCAAATGCGCCGAAACGGGAGAAGGAAACTTGCTGGAACTCGCCGTCGAGGCTGCCCGCGAACGCGCCTCGCTCGGGGAAATTTCCGACGCGATGGAAACAGTCTTTGGACGCTATAAAGCAAAAATCCGCTCGATCTCCGGCGTGTATGCGAAAGAATTTGGTCCGGACATGAACATCGCCAGCGTCACACAACTCGTCGAGCAATTCGAAAAGCAAGACGGCCGCCGCCCCCGTATCATGATCGCCAAGATGGGTCAGGACGGGCATGACCGCGGCGCGAAAGTCGTCGCCACCGCCTTTGCCGACCTCGGGTTCGACGTCGATATGGGCCCTCTGTTCCAGACGCCGGAGGAGGCTGCTCGCCAGGCAGTGGAGAACGACGTGCACATCGTCGCAATGAGCTCGCTCGCCGCCGGACACAAGACACTCCTGCCCGCCCTGGTCAAAGCCCTCGCCGACCTCGGCCGGGACGATATCATGGTGGTGTGTGGTGGTGTGATCCCCGCTCAGGACTACGAGTATCTGCTCGAAAACGGTGCCAGCGCGATCTTTGGCCCGGGCACGGTGATCCCCGAGTCCGCCCGCAAAATCCTCGAGCTTCTCCTGGAGGATGAAGCCACGGAGTAAACTGCCATTCGGCTTTTTCTTAAATTATTAATCTACCCGATGAACACACTTTCCCTGCTGATTCAATCGAAGAAGGCCAATCCGGGCCTTTCGCACGATGTCGTGACGGAGGCCGCGGAGTGGTTACAAACCCAACTGCGCACGGCCGAGATCGATTTTAGCTTCGCCGATTGTGAGCGCGAGTTTTGCGGTTACGCGCTGTTCCAGTTTCACCGCGTCTGGCATCAAACCGCGATCACGCTCTACGTGAAAATCGCGGAGATTCACGCCACACCGTACCTCTTCGCCGACATCCGCGTGCGCGACCGTGCCGAGCAAGTGCTGTTTCCCTTCTTCGGTGAAATCGGCTCCGACGAAGGCAAGGAAATTGCCCTCAATTACATCGCCGACTTCCACCTCAGCGTGGAAGTGCGCGGTGAGGGTTAAACCACTGAAGACACTGATAAACACTGATCTTGCGTGACGATTTTCCTCACGGAAGGAAACGGAGAGAACAAAGTGTTTGCTACGCATCGAGTAATAGCGTCTACTGATTCAAAATCATAGATACTAATTATTCAGTTACGTTAAATCATATGAAAACTTTGTTTACAGCCTGCACGTTATTTTCAGCAGCCAGTTCACCTTTAATTGGCGCGCTTTCAATAGACTTTCCGGAGCCAAAACCAAGCATCTGGCTCAGCTTACTGAATCCAGATCACCTCGAGGTTTCATTAGTCGCACAACCTTACTATCCCAATACAGATCCTATCGACCACGAGGTTCGTTTAAACTTCGGTATACTCAATCAAAGCGATGTTGGTACTCAATACGTTCTGATCGGCGATGTAAATTGGTCAGAGTTCGTTACAATTTACGAACATGGTTTTGATGGCTACGGCTTATTCATCTTCTTTCAAAATCTTGTCGATTCGCCTGGCGGATCCGTTTCGATAAATTTGCTACCAAGTGATGATATTGATTTTACTGAAGAAATAGTTGGCATGTCTTTCACCCTCGATTCCCTGCAGTGGGATTTTGGCATCGAACCAATAAAAAACTATGGACCGGCAAGAAATTACGTAACGGGCATTGCAGCGACAGTTGACTTCGTGACCGTGCCAGAGCCATCTTCGATCTGGATTGCGAGCGCCTCATGCCTTGCCCTGCCCGTAATTTGTCTCTACCGTCGCAAACGCCGGAACGAGGCTAAAAAACATGCCCTCTGAACGCCAACGCACCGAATGGACTCCCGAAGACGCGCATCATGGCGCGTTTAACACGGAAGTAATGTCGGGCGTGAATCAGCCGGTTGCCACGCGCTCACACAAGCGCAAGCGTCGCGTGCTGACACCCAATGAGGCGGTAGCGGGCATTCTAGCGGGCGACCGGACGATCCTTGCGCGGGCGATCACGCTGATCGAAAGCCGGGCGGAGGCGCATCGCGAAACTGCGAGAGAGATTTTGCGGCGATGTTTGCCGGAGGCGGGCAAGTCGATTCGCGTGGGCATCACCGGTACACCGGGCGCAGGCAAGAGCACCTTCATCGAGTGCCTGGGGAAGAAACTTTGCGATGCAAAGCACAAGGTCGCGGTATTGGCGGTCGACCCGTCCAGTTCGCGGACCGGCGGCAGTGTCTTGGGCGACAAAACGCGCATGGAAGAGCTGACCCGTGAGCCCAACGCATTCATCCGCCCCTCGCCTTCCAGCGGAGCGCTGGGCGGCGTGGCCGCCAAGACCCGCGAGGCGATGTTACTCTGTGAAGCGGCTGGCTTCGATGTCATTCTGATCGAAACCGTTGGCGTCGGGCAAAGCGAAGTCGCGGTGCGCACGATGGTGGATTTTTTCCTGCTCCTGCAAATCGCGGGCGGCGGTGACGAACTTCAGGGCATCAAAAAAGGCGTCATCGAAATGGCCGATGCGATTGCCGTGAATAAAGCCGATGGCGACAACGCGCGCCGGGCGCTCGCGGCCAAAGTGGAGTACAGCCGCGTGCTGCATTACCTATCGCCCTACACGCCGGACTGGACCCCGCAAGCGATTACTTGCTCCGCGCATACGGGTGCTGGCATCGACGAGCTCTGGCAGATGATCGAGGGCTTCCACAATGATTTGTCGAACGATGGACGCTTCGCGCAAATTCGCCGCGACCAGAACAAACACTGGTTGCATTCGTTACTCAAGGAAGCCGTCCTGCAGCAATTCTATGCGCGGCAATCCGTTGCGGGTGACCTGCCGGAGATCGAAAAAGCGGTCGCCAGCGGAGAGCTACCCGTCGTTGAGGCAGTGGAGAGGCTCTTGCGGGGCAGTCGTTAGTCCTTAGTCCGTAGTCGTGACCTCGAACACCACGCGACTACGGACCAAGGACTAAGGACTAAAAAAACTACAGCCCAATCACATTGAAGATCACGGCGAAGATGGCGTCGGCGATGATGATCAGCGTGATGCCGGTGACTACGGCGCTAGTTGTGGCGAGGCCCACTGCTGCCGAACTGCTGCCGCACTGCATGCCGCGCAGACAGCCTGAGCAGGCCACGATAACACCGATTACCACGCCCTTGATGATGCCAGTTGAAAATTGTGCCAGGTCGATTGCCTGGATGCAGCGGTTTATGAATTGCTGCACCGTCACGTCGAGCATCGAAATACCGATCAACATGCCGCCGATGATGCCCACGAAGTCTGCGAACAACACCAGCATCGGCATCATGATGCACATCGCGAGCATGCGCGGAAGGACGAGGAAATCCATTGGGGAAAGGCCGAGTGTCCGGAGGGCGTCGATTTCCTCGGACACCTTCATACTGCCCAGCGACGCCGCAAACGCAGCGCCAGTACGGCCGCACATGATAATACCCG
>JBNNDZ010000321.1:0-4561 GCA_050285865.1 Puniceicoccales bacterium | reverse complement strand
CGCAGGGGATGTTCGTCTGGGCGAGCATTTCCATCAGCTTGGGGTGGGGCAGGATGTTGCGGGTCAGGACGATGCCGCTAACCACTTTTTTGCCCGAAATCCCGGCGCTGGCGATGGCGGAGAAAATGATGTCGTCGCGGTCGCCTGGGGTGATGATCAGCACGCCCGGCTGAAGGTAGTCTATGACGCCCTTGGCCGTCATCGCACCGATCACGACGCGGAGAATTCGCTCGTTGGCGGCCTGTTCGCGGCCATTGATCCAGCGGCCGCCGATTTCATCGACGATCTGGGAAAGGTTGGGCGCAGCGAGTTGCTTGGCCAGCGGGAGCACGCCGAGCAGGGGCACGCCGAGGCGGCGAAGGCCTTCGCCCGCGTAGCGGCGGACCGTGTCCACCTTGTCCGGCAGAACTTTATTGAGAATCGCACCGATCACCTCCACGCCATGCTTGTCGAAGAGGGCTTTGTTGATCGCAATTTCGTCCACTGGTCGGCCAATGCCTCCTTGCGAGACGATGATCGCCTTCGCGCCGAGGAGCTTGGCAACCTGGGCATTGGAAAGATCGAACACCGCGCCAACCCCGGCATGGCCACTGCCTTCGATGATGCAAACTTCCTTTTGGTACGCGGTGCGGTCAAAGGCGCGGCACACGCGGTCCTGCAGGATGCTCAGGTTTTCCTCGGGATTATCAAGGAATCGGCGCGTAAACGTGCCGTCCACCGCAATGGGACTCATTGCATCGATGGGAATCTGCACGTCGAAAATCGAGTCGAGGAGGACGGAGTCTTCGTCGACCCGGTGGCCGTCTTTTTCGACGAAGCGCTGGCCGACCGGCTTGATGAAGCCGACATCGGGCGTGCGCGTCCGCATGGCACCATACAGGCCAAGGCAGGTCGTCGTTTTACCGTCATTTTGACGGGTGGCGGCGACAAAGATACGCTTGGTGGTGGTGTTGCGCGGTGCGCGCAGCAAAGTAGCGACGTCCTCGTCTCCCGGGAAGGGCTTCGAGGTGATAGTGGATTTCTTTTTTGGCGGCATAACGCGGCTCACTCCATCGGAAAGAGATACTTGGGGTCGACTGCCTGAGCGGCAACGATAACCGAGGCCCCGAAAATGTCGTGCGCGCTGGCACCACGGGAGATTTCGGCGGCGGGCTTGGAAAGACCGGTCAAAATCTGGCCATAAGCGCGGCAATCAGCGACGATTTGCGCGAGCTTGGAGGCGATGTTCGCCGCATTCAGGTCCGGGAAAATCAGCACGTTGGATTTGCCAGCAACGTTGCTCTTGATGCCCTTTTGTTCGGCAACACCGGGCACGAGAGCGGCGTCGACCTGAATTTCACCGTCGATGTCGACATCCACATTGAGCGTGCGTGCTTTGTCGCGGGCCAAGGCGGTGGCGGACTTCATTTTGAGCAGGGCCGGGTTCTTCGTGCCCTCCTTTTTACTCGCGTAACTGAGCATCGCCACGCGCGGATATTCGTTGGTCAGGTGCTTGGCGAGCAGGGCGGTGGTGATGGCCATGTCTGCCAATTGGTCCTGATTCGGGTCCGGGATAACACCACAGTCCGAGAGGAACAGTGCGCCTTCGATGCCGAGGCGTTGGTCTTCCTTTTCCAAAATGAGAATCGACGAGGCCGTTTCGACGCCTTTTTGCATCGGGATGATGCGGAAAAGCGGGCGCAGGGCACTGGAGGCCGTCGCGGTGGCACCGGAAACGAGGGCATCCGCCGCGCCAGTCGCGAGCATCATCGTGGCGAAGTAGGACGTGTTCATCAGGTATTCCCGGGCTTCCTGCTCGTTAAAACCGCGGAAACGGCGCAGGCCCTGGAATTTGATGACAAATTCCTCCATGTATTCGCTGTCGGACGGGTCGATGATGCGAATGCCGTCCAGCTTGATGTCGAGCTGCTCGGCACGCTTTTTAATCGCCGCACGTTCGCCCAGAAGAATCGGCACACCCAAGCCACGATTCACATAAAGACGGGCCGCCTGGATAATGCGAGGGTCCGCGCCTTCAGCATAAACAAGGCGCTTGGGGTGGTTCTGCAGGCGAATGGATAGGCGATTGATTAGGGACATGCAAAGTTTCAGGTTGTCGGGGAATGACTTGTGAAACTAAGTAGCAAAGACAAAGCCAACTCGGAAGCAAACTAAAATCCCCGTGTCTCAACGTCTTCAAAGTATATTTACGGTATCCGTCAGCGTGCTGGGCTCGCGGGTGCTGGGCTTGGCGCGGGATGCCATGACCGCCGCCTTCCTCGGCGTTTCAATCGCGAGTAATGCCTTTTTGTTCGCATTCGCCATTCCCAACCTATTCCGCCGGATGTTCGGGGAGGGAGCGTTGACCTCGGCCTTCATTCCGGTTTTGTCCGATCAGGCACACAAGGGCAAGGATGACGCCGCCGCGTTTCGCTTTGTCAACCAGGTCCTCGTTCGCCTGGCAATCGGCACTGTAGCGCTCGCCGTGGCGCTGGGAGTGCTGTTCACCATAGCCTACTGGGCTATCTGGTATTGGAACGAGCAAGATGGCTACGTTTCAAACCCGATGGTGCACCAATGGATGCTCGGCTCGCAATTGACCGTTTTCATGATCGCATACATGCCGCTTATTTGCGTGACGGCGATCCTCGGCGCGGTGCTCAATACGCGGAACCGCTTTGCAGTCCCGGCCTTATCGAATGTCTTGCTGAATGTCGGCATGATTGGCGCGCTGCTCATTGGCGGTCTGGCCATGAAACTTCCGCCGGAACGTCTCGTTTGGTGGCTGAGCGCTGGTGTGCTGATGGGTGGCGTTTTGCAACTGGCAACGGCGGCCTGGGCACTCTGGCTAGAAGGCTGGCGTCCCCGTATTGAACGCGGCCCGACTGAGGGACTCGATGCCCTCATGCGATTGTTCATACCGGGGCTTTGGGGGGCGGCGATTTTGCAGATCAATGTCATGGTGTCGCGCTTCCTCGCGTTTGGGCTCAATGAGACGGCCACGACGACGCTCAACTACGCACACCGCCTGATTGAGCTGCCGCTCGGGATGTTTGCCGTGGCGATTGCAACGGTGATTTTTCCGCAAATGAGCTTGATGGTTTCTTCGGATGACAAAGAGGGCTTGGTCGAGTCTTATGGACACGGCTTGCGGTTGATGATCGCTTTGACCGCACCAGCGGCGGTGGGGTTGGTGGTCCTGCACCGGCCCATCTTGCAACTGCTGTTTCAGTGGGGACGTTTCAGCGACGCTGATGTCGCCTTGACCGGTCCCGTGCTGATGATCCTTGCGCTGGCGGTGCCGCAATATGCGATCAACACCCTCATGACGCGTGCCTTCCATGCGCTTAAGGATACGAAAACACCGGTGAAGTATGCCGGGGTGACTTTTGCCGTGAACCTGATTGCGAGTCTCGTACTCATGGGGCCGCTGGAAGCAAAGGGGCTCGCCATTGCAGGCCTTTTGGCGGCGACGACGCAAACCGTGCTCATGGTTCGTGGCCTGCGCAAAAAACGACCGGAACTGTCCGGGGCACGTGTTAAGCGGGCGGTGATGGTGGTGTCTGCGGCGGCGTTGGGTATGGCGATTACTGCCTACTCTATGGCGTCCGGGGTTGAACTCTGGCTGGGCGAAACGAAACAGAGCGCGGTGGTAATTTGTATTCTGGTGATTCCGGCCTCAGCTTTGCTTTACTTCGGGATCCTGTTTGCGCTCAAGTTTGAGGACCGCGATGAAGTTACCCGCCTGGTGGGCCGGTTTATCAGACGGTAGTAACCGGACGATTACTGCGTGTCGTTGTTCTCGATTTCGAACAAATGCCGCCAATCCACTGTAGTTCGTGACGCTCCGTTACGGCGGTAAATGAGATCGGGCGGGGCAGGGGCATGATTCGGATTATTCCATCAGGCTGGTGATGCCGGTCAGGTATTTGGCGTAAAACATTACGATGCTGATGACCATCATCAACATGACTCCGGCGAACATCAGGGCGGTGTAAAAGATGGTCGCGAATGTCATCGCGCGGTTGGCCTGCGCCTGAAATTGTTGGCCGAGCACAAGCAGGTTGTGGTCGAGCTGGCCGGTCTTTTCGCCGGTGGTGTAGAGCGAAATGAATTCGTCCGGAAAGCAGCGGTATTGATCGAGGTGTTCCGAGGGCGTGGCCCCGTCTGCGATGCGGTCACGCATGGCATTGGCGGCTTTGACGATGGGTGGGTCGTTGGAAACAAATCCCGCACCAGCCCAAGCTTTTCCAATTGGCGTTCCGGCTTCAAGGAAGGCCGCGAGGGCATAGGAGAAGTCTGCCAGCGATTGGTTTATCCGATGCCCCCGGAATCCCGGCAGGCACTTGGCCAGAACGGGTAATATCGGGCTTTTTACTTTCGCCAGGAAAAGGATGATGAAGATCGCGCCCCACAGCGGCACCTGGATTTTCGCGACATCGGCGAGGTAAGCTGCGGTATTCCAGCAAAGGCCGACTTCGAAATCAATTTGCCCCATCACCGGCATTAGGAACCCGGCAAAAGTCATCACGCCAACGGGGTAAATCGAGCCGAGGATCAGCTTGAGTTTTGCTGACCCCAT
>JBNNDZ010000320.1:0-2570 GCA_050285865.1 Puniceicoccales bacterium | reverse complement strand
GCAGGCGCGCTACATGGTGCGAGCACGCCACCGGGAAGTCGTAGCGGTAGGTCGTGTGGTGGCGAATGTGGTAATGCTGCATGGCGACTTACTTGCGCGAGGTGACCGAGAAATAATAGCTGCTGAGCTCATCCGAAAGCTCCCCGAGTCCATGTCCCGTTTGCCGCAGAAACGCACTGAGCCCAGGGCGTTTGCCATCGTCTTTTGCTGCGACCAGCGGCATCGGCTCAACGAGGATCGTGTCACTGTAAATGCGCAGTGCCAGGCGGTCGATTGCGCGCAAATTGCTGGGGTCGTAGTGCGGCAAACGCCGGGTGCTGTCGAGGATATCACTCACCTGAAAGGCCAGCGAACGCGGGTTCGACGGGTCCGTGATAATCAACTGGCAAACCGCTTCGATCCGCATACGGCTAAGGAATCGGCGGCGGTAAGTTACTGCGCTGTCGGAGAACTCCAGCAGGCGCAGCAAAAGGAAGTCTTCGTATCCGAGCGGACTCGCGAAGCAGCCACGCAGGAGATCCGTCAGCATCAGGCTGCGCTCAATACGGCGCCCGAGGTTGAGGAAAATCCAGTCGTGCCCACGCACGGTGTTTTCCGCAATGATGCCCGCAAACGCCGCCATGTAATCAAGCAACCGCTTGAGCACCGAATAGAACGCACCATCGCGCAGCACACTCCCCTTTCCTTCTCGGATGATCGCGCTCGTGGGCATATCACGGAGCATGCGGGTTAAGTCGCCCGACATCATTTCCTTCACCGAAAACATGACGCGGTTGAGCTGCGTAAGCACCAGTTCGAGCCGATCCGGATACGTCGGCCCACGCGTCAACTGGCGCAGGGATTCGTCGATAAGGTCGCTAGTCTCAGCGTTGGGACCACAGGCCGACAGCACATTTTCGAAAATCAAATTCGGCGCAAAAGAACGGATAAAATGCAGCACCTGCTTCAAATCGGCCTCATTGCGGCTTTCCTGAAAGGCGTTGATGATGACAAGCAATCCGCGGACCATACCCTCGGCGCGGTCGAGGTAGCGCCCCACCCAAAACAGGCTGTCCGCCATACGACTGCTCAGCGGGATGCGCACATCACTGGCGTAGAATTTATTGGTGAGGAAATGGTACGCCAGCGCCTCATCGGCCGAGGCGTCCGATTCACTGATGACCCATACGTCTTTGCTGACGCCCCCGACCTGCATCGAGACGTTACCCGACACCGCCGAGCGCGCCACCCGGCAGAGTCCACCCGGCATCATGAGCGGCGCATCCTCCCCATCGGACGTCAAAAACGTGCGTAAAATAAAATGCCGCGGCGACAGCTTATCCTTGTCGTAAACCGGCGTGGTCGCCTGCAGGACGGTTTCCTGCGCGGTATACAACTCCGGGTGCGAGTTGATCCGGGCAATCAGTTGCTCGCGCTCGGCCTTCGACATCGTCGGCCCAAACCACGTTTTCCGCCCATCCTTGCTGGGAAACGTTGGCTTGATGACGAGATGCTCCACGTTTTCGAGCACATACTGACGCTCGTGAGGCTGCCCGCACCACCAAGTGGCCACGGACGGCATCAGCAACTCTTCACCAAGCAACTCACGGCAAATCGTGGGCAAAAACGCCGCCAGCGCCGGGGTTTCCAAAACGCCTACGCCCGGCGCATTGACCACGGCCACCGTGTCCTTGCGGATGGCATTGACCAGCCCCGGAACTCCCAACAGCGAGTCGTGACGAAACTCCAGCGGATCACACCACTCGGAGTCCAATCGCCGGAAAATGACGTCGACCCGCTTCATCCCGTGGATCGTTTTCAGGAATACCTGGTCGTCGCGCACGGTGAGATCCGCCCCCTCGACCAAGGGAAAACCAAGAGCCCGCGCAAGGTAGCTTTGCTCGAAATAGGTTTCGTTGTAGGGACCAGGCGTCAACAGAACGACGAACGGATTTTCCAGTGAGCGCGGGCACGCGCGCTTGAGGCTGTCGGAAAATGCCTCGATGTAGGTCGCCAGTCGCTTGACGTTATGGCGGCGCATGAGGTCCGGCATGACTCGGGTAGAGATCACACGATTCTCCACCGAGTAGCCCAGCCCCGATGCGGCATCCAGCCGATCCGTCAAGAACCACCAGTTGCCATCCGGTGAGCGCGCGAGGTCCGACGAGTGATTCGACAGAAATCGCCGCCCCGGCCTCAACAGGCCGTGGACCGGACGCAGAAAAGCCGGATTCCCAAAGACCAACCCGGTTGGATAGAGGCCACGACGCAACAGATTTTGCGGCCCATAAATGTCCTCCAAAATCAGGTTGAGCAGCGCCAAACGCTGCGCTTGCGCGGCCGCGATACGCTCATACGCCGCCTGCTCTAACAGCAGCGGAATGGCGTCCATTTTCCAAAGTCGGTTCAAGTTCTCCGGCTCAGAATAAACATTATATGTAATTCCGTTTTCCGCGATGATGCGCTCGAGCTGATCTTCGCGCTGACGATAATCCTGCTCCCCCGCCTCCGCCAGATTCCCAAAAAATTTATTCCAATGCTCGGCAATTCGGCCCTGCGCGGACATCCACTCATCGTAAAATCCGCCTGCC
>JBNNDZ010000319.1:0-3248 GCA_050285865.1 Puniceicoccales bacterium | reverse complement strand
GCGGAATAGGCTGCGCCAATCCACCTTACCATTCATGGTTCGGGGAATGGTGTCCAGAATGTGCCAATGTTTGGGACGCATTTCGGGCATTAGGTGTTCACGTGCCAGCTCGACAAGCTCGCTCGTCGTTATTTGACCGACAACGGCTGCCGTCACCCGCTGGCCCCATGTCGCGTCGGATTCGCCCCAAATAACGACTTCCGCAACTTCGGGCCAATCTGCCACCCGGCGCTCCAGTTCATCGGCATCGACTTTCTTGCCACCGGTAATGATCACGCGGTCGCGCCGCCCCAATACCCGCAGGCGACCACTGGAGGTTATTACACCCCGATCACCCGAAAGCCATTCATCGCCGGCAAGCGGCGGTTGCCCCCAATACCCCCGGAACAGGGCAGGCCCCGCCAGGGCGATCGTCTCTTCGCGGATTGCGGCCTTCCAATGCGGCAAAACAGCACCTTCAGGCGAGCCAACCAGGGAATCTCCTGCCCGCGCCAGTGCGACCGTGGCCGCAGCCTCCGTCAACCCGTAGGCGACATGGAGTCGTAAGCCAAGCGCGAGCGCGTGGGCAACTAATTCGCCGCTACTGGGGCCACCGCCCACGAGCACTTCAGCGCAATCGCCAACCCAATGCCCCGGTGCTTCCAATACACGTTTGAGCTGCGCTCCAACCAATGAGCAATGCGCTTGGACAAGCGGAAAGCCTGAAGGCGGTATCGTTTCCAGTTTAGAGTCAGTCAGCCAAAGTCGTCCCCCGGTCACCCACGTGCGCAAAGCCAACATCAGCCCCCCGATGTGACAGACTGGCAGTGGACAAACCGCGTGCAGGGAATCGGCTTTCCAAAACTCACGATACCCTGCAACCGATGCGGTCAGCGACTCCCACGTATGAACGGCAAACTTCACGCGCCCTCCGGTGCCACCGGTGGGAATCATCACTCCATTTGCGTATTCCGCGTACTCCGCCGGAGTCGTTGTGCTGGAGTGCCCCTCGCGGGGCGACTCACCCAGCCAAAATGCGCCTTCAGGCACTTGGGCCATGGCCTCCGCGACTTCTGTCTCGCCCCATTGAGCATTGAAGAGAAACACCGCCCTACCCTGCGCAATGGCCGCCAAGACGCCCGCCAGGAATGCGACGCGATCATCCGTCATCACCACCACTGGACCCGTCCCACTATCGCCGAGCCGGTCGATATTACGCTGAAAGTTCGCCGCAAACTGCTCCGCCTGGTCCGTATCCGCCAACCAGGGGCGAGCCAAGCGTTTCTGGAAATCGCTCAAAGTCGGCTCCATGTCTGCGCCTCCACGTCTGTCGGAAAACCCGTCGTGCTCAATTCCGCTCCAAATTCGACCGGACACAGGCCGTCATGCTCAAGAAAATCGACCACCCCAAGCCCGGCAGGCTCAGGACGGGGATCACTTGCCGCCAATTCCCAGACTGCCTTGAATCCCACCGCCGTTTCAAAACAGGAAGAATAAACCACCCGCCGATCTCCATGCTCCTGCCGCCATTCCAGAAAGCGCCACAGCGAGCCCAGTAACGACGGCTTTACGACCAGCACCGCCGCAGGGAATTGTCCACTCAGCGCGATGAGTTGGTCGATCCCCGCAATGGACTCATCCAGCGCTATCGGGACGCCTGCCGCAATGCCGCGCTCCAGCATCGCCGCTTCGTAACCCGGGGCCAGCGGCTGCTCCAGATAGTCAATGCGCTCACGGTTTACGGCACACCAATCGAGCCATTCGCCAAACGAGGAACCCAGGCCACCATTGGCATCAAGGCGTAGCTTGGCGTCGCGTGGGAGTTGGGAAAGTAGCGTATCGGCAAGCGAAATTTCTTCTGAGGCCGACGCGACCCCAATCTTCCATTTGAAAACACGCCGGCCGGTGCCCGTTTCATTCGCAATCGCCTCCAGCGCGGCCGCCCCTGCCGGGAGTAAGCCCGCGATGGCGATCGTGCTTGCCGGTGGCGAGTCTTGCCGAACCAATTGGGCAAGCGCACATTCCAGCGCCCACCCCAACGACGGCTGCCCTTGGGAAATCTCCGCCATACGCTGCATCGAGAAACCGTTTTGGTGCAGGTCAAGGCGGGCAACGTGCTCGTCCACCGTCTCCCGACTAAAACCGGGCACCGGGGCCGCCTCGCCGTAGCCCACCCGGCCATTGTCCGTCGCCAGGCGCACAACCACACCCTCCCGCGTCGCCCATTCTCCGTGCGCCGTGCGCAAGGGCTGGCGAAAGCGCCGGGCGTAGCGGCGAAACTCCAGGCTGATTTGTCGATCTGGCGCGAATGCGATCATGTAAATTCTGAGTCAGTGTCTTGAATTTTTAACCGAAGGCGCTTCCTAATTTTCAAAAACCTTTTCACTTGCCGGGGCCCGGGCCGAGCCCATAATTCCCAACGGCAATACCAATTGCCATGAGCGAAACCATCGACACCGCCTTTTACAAGAACGCCGACGAGTTTTTCCGCCTGCACGCGGACACCGCGCTGACCTACGACGACGTCACGCTGGCCACCCGTCACTCGGCCGTTCTTCCGCGCAATACCAACATCGAGACCCACCTCGCGCCTAACCTGCACCTGTCCCTGCCCATCATCTCGGCAGACATGGACACTGTGACGGAGGCTCCGATGGCAATCGCAATGGCTTCCAATGGCGGCCTCGGGCTCATCCACTACAACATGAGTGAGCGCGAGCAGGTAAAGCATGTCGCCCGGGTGAAAAACAACATTCACGGCCTCATTCAGGACCCGATTAAAATCGGCCCGGATGCCTACATCGCCGACGTCCTCGCGATCATCGACGAGAAAGGCTACAAATTCAGCACGTTCCCCGTCGTCGACGACAAGGGCAAGCTGCTCGGCCTGCTGCCGGGACGCGTCGTCAAAGAGCGCTACCGGGACCGCAAAGTCGCCGAGGCGATGACGCCACGTGCCGATGTCTTCACGCTGTCGACTAACTCCATCGAAGGCGACCCCATCGGGGCGGCGGACCGGTTTTTCAATGAGCATCTGGGCATCCACAAGCTGCTCGTGGTCGACCCCGAAGACCGCCTCCACGGCCTCTTCACCCTGAGTGACATCGAGCGCATCAACGACGAGCAGCGTGCCAACGTGAAGCCCGCGCGCGACAAAGAATTTCGCCTCATCTGCGGTGCGGCAGTCAGTGCCGCGCGCACCAGCGAAGGCGGCATCGACAAGGACCGCTTCATCGGCCATGTCGCCAACCTGGTCGCCGAAGGCCTGG
>JBNNDZ010000318.1:0-2617 GCA_050285865.1 Puniceicoccales bacterium | reverse complement strand
TCGCAGGGGCATGTTCAGACAATAGGTGTGGCAATCAAGCTGCGGTAATTAGACCGCCATTTGGCCCGGGGCAAGAACGGAACGTAGGGCTTTTGCGGAGGATCGAATGGCGGCGCTGCGGATTGAAATGTAGCTGGCTGCGTTTTGGAGTGCGGCGACTAGACGCCGCTTTTACGTCCTCGTGCTAGAATCGCGCCCCGCTTTTGATTCGACAACCTGCGTTGGGCTGGCAGGTTGGTGCTTACCCTGCTAAGCCATTCCCAGGGTCACTCAACTGAATGCGCTCATGAAATCGGTCATTATATATTCCGGGGGCCTGGATTCGACGGTCCTCCTTTACCACCTGCGGGAGGCAGGCGCGGAGCTCGCTGCGCTCAGCGTGAACTACGGTCAACGTCACGCGCGGGAAATCGATTGCGCCCGCCGTTTTTGTGCCGAGCTGGGTATCGAACACCGCGAGGCGGACCTGCGTTCGCTGGCTCCGCTGCTTGGTGACAACAGCCTGACGGACCGCGATGTCGCCGTGCCGCATGGCCACTACACCGAGGCTACGATGAAGGCCACCGTCGTGCCGAACCGGAACATGATTATGCTGTCGGTCGCGGCAGGGTGGGCGATTTCCCAGAAGGCCGACAATGTCGCCTACGCCGCGCACTCCGGCGATCACGCCATTTACCCGGATTGCCGGACGGAGTTTGCCGACGCGCTCGACGCCGCGATTCGCCTGGCGGACTGGCACGAGGTGTCGCTTTACCGGCCATTTGTGCAAATGACTAAGGCCGACATCGTTGCCCGCGGTGCCGAGTTGGGCGTCCCGTTTGACCGCACCTGGTCTTGCTACGAAGGGGGCAGCCTGCACTGCGGCCAATGCGGCACCTGCATCGAACGCCGGGAGGCCTTTTACCTCGCCAACGTGGTTGATCCGACTCCCTACGACACCAGCGCACCGCTGGTCAACGAGCTCGTGGAGCGCAACTGGAAGCTCGCATGATTACTTGCCGCAAAACTTACGCCGACATCCCGTTTGCCCATCGCCAGCCTTATCACGACGGGCACTGTGCGTTCATACACGGGCACAACTGGACCCTCACCGTGACCTTTGCCTGCCGCGAGCGCGACCAAAACGGTTTCGTCATCGACTACGGCAAGCTGGGCTTCATCAAAGAATGGATCAACGACAACCTGGATCACGCGTGTGTGTTTCGGCGAGACGACCCGCTGCGCATTCAACTCGTGGCCGCAGCCCCGGAGGCGTGGAAAGTATATTTGGTCGAAGATTGTTCCAACGAAGGCTTGGCAATGCACATCCACGAAGTTCTCGACAAGCTGGTGCGCGAGGCGTCGGAAGGACGCGTCTGGGTGGCGGAAATCGACCTGCTCGAAGACAGCAAGAATGCCGCGCGCTACACGCCGGAGCTAGCGTGACGTATTTTTAACCACGGATTACACGGATGGACACGGATCGTATGTGACATTGATTTTCACAGAAGGAAACGAAGGTAACCAAGTTTGATGCGTAAATCTCGCTTCGTTCTCTTTGTTTCCTTCTGTGAGGACTTACGTCGCGCACGATCCGTGTCCATCCGTGAAATCCGTGGTCAAAAAATTCCCATAGGATGAGAATTAGAAACCAGTCAGGCGCTGCGGGCTACATTCTTAGCTTTTCCCTCGGCCTTGTGCTCCAACTCGGCGCGAAGCTCTTCCAACTCGTGTGCTTTTTGCATGAGCTGGTCTTCCGAGTTTTGGAGGTATTTTTCGCGTTCCTCAAACTCGGCCTTGCGGGCTTCGTAGGTGTCATTGAATTCAACAAACTCCTGGAGGATTTCCACAATGCGGCTCGAAGCTTTCAGGTCTGCTTTCAGCGTCGCCACTTCGTTGGTCAATTGCTTGATGGGGCCATCGGGACGCAACGGATTGCGCTCCCCCTCGATCTCAATATCGGTGAGCAGCGACCAGTGAGGGTTGTCCTGTTCGGCATGATCCTGATGCAGGATGGAAATTTCCCAATCGGGATATTTCAGCACGAGCGCCTTGATGTGATCAAAGGGCTGAGGCTCGTCGAGGACGTTATCACCAAGGGCCACCCAGAACAAATCCTGCTTTTTGGCGGCCTTGAGAAATTTTTTAAGCTGGGGTAATGTCATTGATCAGGGAAACGAGAATCAGAAACTGGGGGTGCGATATTCAATCGGCAATGTCCCTGAATTGTAAAGAGTAAACATGATCACGGAAACGCAACAGGTTGATCGGACGTATCCAATCGTGGAGTATTTCGCTTCCTTTCAGGGCGAAGGGCTGCACGGTGGGCGCTCGGCATTTTTCATCCGGACCTATGGCTGCCCGGTTAAGTGCCCATGGTGCGACTCGGCCAATACCTGGCACCCGGACCACCGTCCCGAGCACATCGAGCGCTTCACGGTGGCCCAACTGACCGAGTTGGCGGCGACGGCGCGTCCGGACTTCGTGGTCATAACCGGCGGCGAGCCAACTGTTCACGACCTGCGCCCGTTGACGGATTCCCTCCACGCCGCCGGGCTGCGGGTGCACCTGGAAACCAGCGGGGCCTTCCCGCTGAAGGGTGACTTCGATTGGGTCACCGTCAGCCCGAAAATCTACA
>JBNNDZ010000317.1:0-8758 GCA_050285865.1 Puniceicoccales bacterium | reverse complement strand
AGGTCAATTTGAGGCCACGCTGGTCGATTCCGCTTCTTCCCTGACGCCTCAAGTCGAGATCGCTCGAGAAGGCTTATTGAGTCACTTGAAGGCGGAAGGTGTCACCGAACCCACGGCCCGCTTTGAAGCGATTTCCGTCTACGAAACGCTCTTGCACAACGAAGCCACGAGCTTGGCCTTTCAGCGCATCTTCGCAATCTTCGGCCTGGCCTTGGTTGTTGCACTGCCACTGCTGGTTTTCATGCGGAAAAACCCTGACCCCGGCGCTAAGCCCGCTGCAGGGCACTGATGGCGTACGCTGGAGTGTCCGCAGATTGCGCGGATGGACGCAGATTTTTTGCTTTGGGTTGGTGGTTCTTTAATTGGTGTGATTGAGGACGAGGCGTTTGTATTCAAGCGAAGGAGAGCCAAAGTTCAGCAGTAATCCACGTGTCAGGCGGGTTCCTTTGAGATAGTTCAAAACCTGCGATTCTTCCTTCGAGGTCGTTTTAGCCAATGCCTTTGTTTCAACAATGATTGAACCGTAGCAAATGAAGTCAGCGCGGTAAAATACGTTCAGGCGACTTTCACGATAGTAGACCGGTATTTCCTTTTCTCGCTCGAATGAAACCTTTGCAAACTTGAGCTCCATGGCCAAGGCCTCCTGATAAACATTTTCCATAAAACCATGCCCAAGCTCTCGATGGACGGTCATGGCTGCGCCAATGATTGCGTATGTTTCAATATCGCGGATGTCACTTTTCATAACAAGAAAAGGTTTTATCCAATGACGGCTCGCAAACCTTATTTGATGACCGCTCAGTTTTCGCCATCCCACGGCCAAAAAATCTGCGTCCATCCGCGCAATCTGCGGACAAAAACGGCTCCCGGCAATTATTTCAGTCCGACGAATAGCGCCACGGCATCCAGAACACCCGCGAGGCTTTCGCCTGCGACCAAGCCGGCGGCGATGACGATGACATACTTCGTTGCCCAGTGTTTGTTAATCAGTTCCGCGATTACCCGAAGCATTGAGCCGACGAACATCGCAATGTTGATGTAAGGCGGGATGATGAGTGCGAAACCGAGTGCCGAAGCGCTTGGAACCCAGGCGCGTTTCTTCTCGGGCAAAATGGACTCCGTGACCGCCAGCGCTACACCGATAACGGCTGCGATAATCATCGCTCCGGTGGCACCTTGGGGCACGGCGTGAAAACCTTCCGCGAGCACTTCGGCGATGGTTTTCCAGGCCGCGACAGCGGGGGCGGGCCACTCTTCGGTCAGGAGCATTTCCTGCGGGTTGGGAATCAAAATCTTGTAAGCGGCGCAACCGGCAATCGAGCCCGCAATGACACCGAATAGCTGCGCGACAGCCTGCGCTTTCATGTTGGCGCCAATGAGCTTGCCCGTCTTCAGGTCGTGCAGCATGTCGGAGCATTGGCCCGCCGCGCCACCGGTGACGTTGGCCGCCATGAGGTTCGTGGTCGTGTTGGCGGGGGCGAGGAAGCCGAAGGTAACTTGCGTGATTTTTCCTAAAGCGCCGATGGGCGGAATGCCGGTTTCCCCGGAAACACGTCCCGCGATGATCGCGAGGATGAACGACAGCGCAAACGCCACCACGCCAAGCCACACCGGGATGCCGAAAAACGCGCGTTGTGCGATGACGCTCAGGATCAGCGCGATAACACATCCGGCGAGGAACCAACTGCGCGGAAAGTATCGTTCGCCGCCCGGTTCGTAGTCGGCGTTTTCATCGACGGCGGCCGCCTCGGCTTCGGTCTTGGCCTGCTGCTTTTGCCAGAAAATGCGGGCCATCGAGATAAAGAATGACATCAGCGCGGCCGCCGCCATCAGTGTTACGCCCGGCCAGATCGTCCACTCGTAAATCTTGCCGTACCAAGCCCCGTCGAGCGCGGGCTCGATCCAACCTTCGGCGAGCAGTTCGCGCGGGAGAATCATCCACCCGATAATTGTTCCCAGTAGCAGCGACACGCCGACGCGCGGACCCACGATCGCGCCAAATCCGTAGAGCAGCAGTGAGGGCGACAGTTCGATTCCGATTGCGCGCCAGGAAATAAAATCCAAGCCCTTTTGTACGACGTTTTGTGGTGCCGCATAGCCAAGGCTGGCCGGGAGCTTGAGCGAGGGAATAGGTTTGAAAACGAAGGCGTCGGCGAGCTTCACAATGCCCGCGACGGCAGCCGCACTAAATAGCAGGGTGACGCGGTAGGCGGCTTCTTTGCCAGTGGAGTAAATTTCCTTAATCGTCTCCGCTGTGGCCACGCCATTAGGAAAGGGCAGGGCATCGCGGTCGAGCATTTGCCGTCGCACCGCCAGCGCGCAGATGATTCCGGCAAAACTCACTACGAACACCCACGCGACCAGCATCGGGTAGTGGAAGGGCTCACCGGTGATGAGTTGCAACGCCGGGATTGGCGCGACAAGTCCCGCGGATAAAATAGAAGCCGCCGCGGAAGCCGCGGTTTGGTTGATGTTATTCTCCAGTAAGCCCCAGCGCGGCCCGACTTTCGCGGCATGCAGGCTATTCCAAAAGGCGTAGCTGATCAGCGCCGCGGCGATCGACATATTGAACGAAAAGCCGATCTTCAGGCCCGTGTATATATTGCACGGTGCCAGCAGCGAGCCGAGGACGAAGCCCGTGCAAATTGCGCGGACGGTGAGCTGTCGTTCCGGGGAACCCATGCTCCGTGATACCTGCAACGGCCCCACGGGCGCAAGGGTTTATCCCGCCGGATATCGATCAAGCCAGTTTGCGGCGGCGAAGCACCAACACGCCACCGACAACAATTGCCATTAGCAGCGTGTAGGTAGAGGGTTCAGGAACAGCGGTAACGGTCAATTCTGGACCGAGACCATTCATATCTGGGTAAGATTCTCCTGCCATGCTTTCGAATGCCGTTTTTTGGGCAGGGGACAGACTGCTGTAGCTGATCGCAAAACCCTCGCCACTACCCGTAATCGTAGCGTCGTAGTTTCCTGAATAAAGCAATTGATTTTGAAATGAGAATTGAATTCCACCCTCACTTAATTGGGCACTACTATTGGAGTTGTTTACTTGGTTGGGAATGTCGATTACGACAGCGCCACTCAGGTCGATATCCGTGATTGCGCCCTCGCTTGTCAGGCCATTGCTAAATATCACGGTATCGTTTCCAAGGGGAATGCCAAGTATTCCTCTTCCACTTAATGTATATATTGCGGACCCTTCAAAGTAGAACATTTCCCGGTCGGTATCGATGTACAACTCCAGGATTCCGAAGGCCGATGAGCTGGAAATGAGCGTTAAGGCTGAAATCGCCGTTAGGTTAGTGAATATACGAGTTGGATTCATAGTGTTCTGTAGCGGTTGGGCTTATGACCCTATGAAAACTTGGGTTTGAAGGACTGTGTCAATACGTTCTAGTGTGTTATTTCTGGGTTCACAATATTGGCACATGTGTGCCATTGGAAAGTCATGAGAGGTGGTTGTATGAGCAGTGGAAAAGAGGCTCACTTGTTCGCTTTCTGAGATAAGCCTTTGACAGCGAGGCGACTTGTTAAGATGGTTGTTCAACCCTGCAACAATCCCATTCCGGGGAGCGAGGCAGGCCCTTTTTATTACTATGTGTGGAATCAGTGGAGAAATGCGATTCGACGGCAAGGCACCCCAATCGGAGCGCCTCGCTAAAATGATGGACTGCATGGTCGCGCGCGGTCCCGACGGCGACGGCATGGTCGTGCGTGGTCCCGTGGCCCTGGGGCACCGGCGGTTGAAAATCATCGACTTGTCCGAGGCCGCACAGCAGCCGATGGTCGATGCCGAACTGGGCCTCGCCATCGTTTACAACGGTGCGATTTATAATTACCCGGAGCTCCGCGAAGAACTCACCGCCAAGGGCTATCGCTTTTTCAGCCACGGCGACACCGAGGTGCTCCTCAAAGCCTACAAAGAGTGGGGCATTGGTTTCGTGGAACGGCTCAACGGCATGTTCGCGTTCGCCATTCACGAGCGTGACACCGGGCGCGTGATCCTTGGCCGTGACCGGGTGGGCATTAAGCCGCTATACTTTACCAAAGACGAAAAACGCCTGCGCTGGTGCTCCAGCTTGCCGGGCCTCGTCGCCGCGGGCGAGATTGATAAGTCGCTCGATCCCGTCTCGCTCAATTATTACATGACGTTTCACTCGGTCATCCCGCCCGAGCGCACGATTTTGAACGGCGTGAAAAAGCTCGCGCCCGCGACGGTCGCCGTGGTTGAGCCGAACGGTTCGATGACCGAGCACCGCTATTGGAACCTCGAATACGGCGTGCCGGATGACCGCAAGGGCTGGTCCAAGGACGATTGGGAAGTCGCTACGCTGGACGTCATGCGCCGCGCGGTGAAGCGCCGCTTGGTGGCGGACGTGCCCGTGGGCGTATTGCTCTCCGGAGGGCTCGATTCCAGTTTGATTGTTGGCCTGCTCGCCGAGCACGAAAGCCAACAGATCAACACCTTCTCCATTGGCTTCGAAACCGTGGGCGACGAAGCCGGGGACGAGTTTAAATACTCGGACGTTATCGTGGAGCGTTTCAAAACGAAGCACCACAAGTTACACGTTGATTCCAAGCGCGCGCTCCCGCAGTTAAAAGCCTGCATCGGCGAGATGTCCGAACCGATGGTCAGCCATGACAACGTCGGCTTCTACATGCTCAGCCAGGAGGTCGCCAAGCACGTGAAGGTGGTCCAAAGCGGGCAGGGGGCAGACGAAATTTTCGGCGGCTATCATTGGTATCCGCCGATGATGGGCAGCACCGATCCGCTCGGCAGTTATAGTAAGGCTTTCTTCGACCGTGACTTCGCCGAATACCGCGAACTCATGACCGACAAGTGGGTGGAGGAAGACTACGCGCGCGACTTCGTGCGCCGCCACTTCGACATGCCCGGCGCGGAGCAACCCATCGACAAGGCGATGCGCCTCGATGCGCTCGTGATGCTCGTTGACGACCCGGTGAAACGCGTGGACAACAATACGATGGCCGCCAGCCTCGAAGCCCGCGTGCCGTTCCTGGACCACGAGGTGGTGGAGTTCGCCGCGACCGTCCCGCCGGAACTAAAGATTGAAAATGGCGGGAAATACATCCTGCAGGAAGCCGCGCGAAAGGTGATCCCGTGGGAAGTCATCGATCGGCCCAAGGGCTACTTCCCGGTGCCTGCGCTTAAGTATCTGCGCGGCGACTTCCTGGACCTCGCGCGCGACGCCGTCCTCAACGACACCGCCAAGCAGCGCGGCCTGTTCAACCCGGCCTACGTGGAAAAGCTCCTCGCTGCGCCGGAGGAACACATCACCCCGCTACGCGGCTCCAAGCTCTGGCAGCTCGCCTTGCTGGAACTCTGGTTGCAAACTCACGGCGTTGGGTAGCGCCTTGTTTTTAGCCACGGATGAAATACGGATCTCATTGCATGGTAGAATCGATGATTCGAGTTGTTTCCTGAGAATCTGACCGCTGTTCGTAAACATATATTTGCGTTTCATCCGCGTAAATCCGCGGCTAAATTTCCTACCAATCTATCTGTAATCCATCATGGAAAACCTCGTCACCAAGCCCGGCACGATGATTCAATGCGGCTGGGGCCGCTTGATGTTTGCCGACACGTTTCCCAGTGCGGAAAGCCTCGCCGAGGCGATCCTGGCGGAGAATTCCGATCAGCGTGACATCGCGTTGTATTTGGTCGACCCGCACCTTGTGCTGAACTGCGCGCCACAGCAAATCTTCCTCGATCCGTCGAACACCTTCCGGTTGTCGATGGAGAACTACAAGCCCTCGGACCGGCCGCGCATCGGCTTTGAGATCCGCGAACTGCAGCACAAGGAAGAGCTGGATGAGATCAACCGCATCTACACCACGCTGAAGATGGTGCCGCTCAACAAGGATTACGTTTGGGAAAATCGCGACAGCGAGGCCTTCACGTATTTTGTGGCAGTGCAGAATGAAACCGGGCAAATCCTTGGCGTGTCGATGGGCGCGGACCATCAAGCTTGCGGCGAGCACATGCCCAACAGTTGCAGCTTGTGGGCGGTAGGGGTCGACCCGCAGGCGGAGTTGCCCGGCGTCGGTTCGGCGCTGTGCCGTCACATCATCGAGTATTACAAGGACAAGGGCCGCGAGTTCATGGACGTGTCCGTGATCCACGATAATGAAAACGCGCGCGGCCTTTACGAAAAGATGGGCTTCGAGCGTGTCTACATTTTCGCCGCCAAGCGTCGCAACCGCATCAACGAACGGCTGTTCGTCGGAGCGCCCGCGCCGGACGGCTACAATCCGTATGCGGCGATCATCATCAACGAAGCCCTGCGCCGCGGCGTGGCGGTGGACCCCCTTTCACCGAAGCGCGGCTACTTCCGGCTGAGCCTCGGTGGGCGTTCGGTGACGTGCTGGGAATCGCTCAGCACCATGACCTCCGCTATCGCCCTCAAGCGGGCAGAAGACAAGCAGTTTACCCACGAAATTTTGTCCGGCGTCGGCCTGTCCGTGCCGGAGCAAATTGACGCCAGTGACCCGCGCCGCACGGTGCAGTTTTTAAACAAGCACAAGAGTGTTGTCGTGAAGCCGCTCCAGGGTGAACAGGGCCAGGGCATTTCGGTAGACGTGCGTTCGGAAACGGGTTTGAAGAAGGCGATTAAGAAAGCCCGCGAGTTTGGCGAAACGATCCTCATCGAGCAGTTTGTCGAAGGTGATGACCTGCGCGTAATCGTGATTAATCAGGAAGTCGTGGCCGCCGCGATTCGACGTCCCCCGATGATTATCGGCACCGGCGAACACACGATCCGCGAGCTTATTGAAAAGCTAAGCCGCCGCCGGAGTGCTGCGACCGGAGGTGAAAGCCAGATTCCGCTTGATGATGAAACCGAGCGCTGCGTGAAAATGGCGGGCTATCAAATGGATGACGTGCTCGAAAAAGAAGAGGCCATCGCCGTGCGTAAAACCGCCAACCTGCATACCGGCGGCACGATCCACGACGTCACTGCGCAACTCCACCCGCAGCTAGCCGAGGCGTCCATCCGCGCCGCCATTACGATGGAAATGCCGGTGGTGGGGCTCGACTTGATGGTCAAGTCACCGGACAAGCCGGACTACGTCATCATCGAGGCCAATGAGCGCCCCGGTCTTGCCAACCACGAACCGCAACCCACTGCGGAGAAGTTTATCGATTTCCTTTTTCCGCAAAGCATCCTTCCCGTAGGACCGCAGTAAGCAACCCATGGAAACTTCCAAAACGAAACCCAAGACCAAACACGCCGATAAGCCCGCGACCAAAGCCAAACCAGCCGGGGCAGAGCCCAAGGCTGCGACGGTTGAGAAGAAGGCAGCGAAGAAATCGGCTGAGGCAAATGAGGCCAAACGCCTGCCTATCGACCTGAACTACCTCCAGCAAACGCTGCTCAAGCTTCTGAGTGTCCACAGTCCAAGCGGCTATACCGATCCCATCGTCCGTGAGCTTTGCCATGAGTTGGACGAGTTGGGCTTGGAGTATGAGTTAACCCGTCGCGGTGCCGTTCGCGCCACGTTGCCCGGGCGTGCTTACAGCCCAGACCGCGCGATTGTTGCGCACGTCGACACGCTCGGTGCGATGGTCAAATCCCTCAAGCCGAACGGTCGTTTGCAGTTGGTGCCATTGGGCACCTGGTCCTCCCGCTTTGCCGAAGGTGCCCGGGTGTCGATCTATACCGACAAGACGATTTACCGTGGAACGATCCTCCCGCTGAAGGCCTCGGGCCATGTTTACAATGAGGAAGTCGACACGCAAAAAACCGACTGGGAACACGTCGAGTTGCGTATCGATGAAGATTCATCTACCCGCGAAGACTTGTTGGAACTCGGCGTGCAGGTCGGCGACTACATCGGCGTGGATAGCACGGCAGAGTTTTTGGCCAACGGCTACCTAACCTCGCGGCACTTGGACGACAAGGCCGGCGTCGCGGCAATCCTCACCGCTGCCAAATATTTGAAGGAGCATAAGATCGAGCTTCCGGTCGAATGCCACCTCTTGTTCACGATCTCGGAGGAGGTTGGTTCGGGTGCTTCGGCTGTGTTGCATGGCGATGTTGCCGAGATGGTTTCCATCGACAACGGCACCGTCGCGCCGGAGCAGAATTCCAGCGAGAAGGGCGCAACCATCGCGATGGCGGATTCGACCGGGCCGTTCGATTACCACCTCACGCATCACTTGATCAATCTCTGCCGCCGTAACGGCATCCCGCATCAGCGCGACGTTTTCAAATACTACCGCTGCGACAGTGCCTCGGCCCTGGAAGCCGGCAACGACATCCGCACGGCGCTCATTACCTTTGGTGTGGACGCCTCCCACGGTTACGAGCGCACGCATCTCGACGCCCTGGCCTCGGTGACGGAGCTCATCATTGCCTACGCGCAGAGCCACTTGGTTTACAAAAAGCAGAAGAAGAACCTGACCTCGATCAAGGACTTCCCCAAGGTCCGTGTGACGGATGTCCCGCTCACCCAGCTTGAGCAAACCGAGTCCACCGCCCAGATTCCCCCTCCGGAGAAGTCCGCCCCCAAGGCGAAGTAACAGCGGAACTCAGTGATTGCGGTTACTGGAAAAGTTATTGAATCTCGGTTCGTCTTGGAGCCGCATCGATTCAATCCATGAAACGCAATTCGCAAAGCCGGGCGGGGTGGCCGTTGGCAAACCTGCATGACTGGAGCAGCCTGAACTCCGACTTGTTGTTTATTTACGATGACGTCATCCCCGGCGGGCAGGCCAATGTTTTGGGGGACC
>JBNNDZ010000316.1:0-2803 GCA_050285865.1 Puniceicoccales bacterium | reverse complement strand
TGGCACAAAAGTGAATGCAGCCGGGTGCGAAATTTTTCGGAGGTTAAAGCATGCAGTGGCTTGCCAATCCAGGCCGGGGGGCGGTTCAGCCACCGTCGCAATTGCTGCGATTGCGGGGCACTGCGGGCGTTCTTTGGCGAGAAATCAGCCTGAAATGCCTCATTCAAGCCGATGAAGCGCAGGACGCGGGAGTAGGTTTCCGCCGGGGTGGTCGTCAGGTCTTCGTAAAACTCCACGTGGATCTGCTCCATCGGAAAAACGGCTCGGTAGCGCTCGATTACCTCGGCAAAACGACCAATTTGACGGTAGTAAAGCCCTTCCCGGGGAGCGAAGGCAGTGGGGAGCCGTTTGCCGGCGCGGCGGTCATCTTCGGCATCCAGTGCCTCGGCAAAGGGGAGTTCTTCGTAGCCGCTTTCGAGGAGTCGGCCGTGCCAGGAGAATAGCAGTTCGGCCGGTTGTCGCAGCACGAACAGGATTTTTGCATCGGGATTGAAGGCGTGAATACGCTCCGGACTGGATGGGTCGATGAAGTGCCAGGTTGAGCCCTCACCTGCGATTTGTCCCGGTAGCGCGTCGTTGAAAAGGGCCTGGTAGTCCGCGCTGGAGTCGATTCGCATACGGCGGTGCGACTTTACCCCGAGGCTCGGCGCGAAATGCTGCGGCTCTTTGTTGCGAGGGGTATAGATGTCCGGATGTTGCCCCAGCCATGAATACAGCGAGGTCGTCCCCCCGCGAGGGGCACCGCAGAGGAAAAAGCTGGGTTGGACGGGCACGCCGGAAGTTTCTCGGCTCTGTGCAGGGTCGCAAGAATGATTTTACTCGACGATTTGCCCGGTTGATGACGCTTTATAGTGCCAATGGCCCGCATCCGACGAGTGAATGAAACGCCGACCGTTTTGCATTTCGTAGGCGCAGGGTTGGACGTCGGCGGCGTCTTGTCTTACGTGCGTTCGCTGGCCCAGTTCAACAGCGCACGGAATATCCTGCTGGTTTCGGATGGATTCGTCCAAAAGCGCCGCCCGTTCCTGAAGTTGTTTCCCATCGCCAAGGGAGACTACCAGACGCTTTTCTCGCCGGTGGCTGTTTGGCAAAGCCTGCGGCACATTTTCTGGCTGCGGCGCAAGCTGGCGCGGCGGCCGCACATGATCTTCCACGGGCATTCACGTGGCGGCGTGTTGATCGGCGTCGTGCTGGTCTTGTTGGGCTACCGCAATGTTGTGGTGACGATCCATCATAACGGCAGCCAACGCTGGTTTTACCGCCTGGCCCACAAGCTCCTCAAGGGGCGGATGATCTTCATTTGCCCCGCAATGAAGCGCTATTACAAGCTGCCGGTGAATAACTGGCGGGACTGTATCCCGGGGAGCGTTTCGCCGACGTTGAAACGTAACCGTCCGCAGACCGCCGGTCCGTTTGGTCCGCGCAGTGATAAGCCGCTGATTCTTGGCGGTTGCGGATTGATCGTCGAATGGAAGCGCTGGGAAATTGTTCTCGAAGCGCTGGGCTTGCTGGCACCGGAACTCCGTGAGCGAGTGCGCTTCATCCACGTGGGCGACCCGTTGGACGAGGCCATCTCCATTCAGTACGGCAAGCGGCTGAAAAGCCTGGTCAAGCGTCATGGTCTGGAAAAAACCGTCGAGTGGCGGGGGCACCAAAACGACCTCAACATCTTTTTCGACGAAATCAATTTGCTCGTTCATCCGGCGCAAAACGAACCCTTTGGCTTGTCGGTGGTCGAATCGTTGTTTTCCGGGACGCCGGTTATCGCCGCAGATACGGTTGGTGCGGCGGACCTCTTTACCGCGGATTCCAACGGCCTGACATTTCCGGAAAATGACGCTCGAGCGTTGGCTTCGTTGTTCGATCAAATACTGCGGGGCGAGCTTCCGATGCCACGCGTTGACCGGCAAAGCCTGCGTCCCCTGCATCCGGATTATCTCGGCGCGCGTTGGGCCGAGGTTTACGCCCGCCTTTCCGAAGAGCCGACAGCATAGCCCGAGGTCCTTGCCGCGCATTCAATGCATCACACAAGAGGTTGGGAGGGTTGCCCCCAACCCTCTGAGCGTCGTTGCATGCTGCAGGTTGGGCCAGCTTGTGTGGCGTGGCGGAGGCTTGAGGCCAAGCCTCCCTACCAGTTATTTTCGTGCGTCGTCAGTTCTTCCGCATCGGCGCGGTGAGGACCAATCTCGCGGCATAAACCAACAGTCCGACAGGCCCCAGGGCCCAACACAAAATCAACTCCACCGGGACTGCGATGCGTTTGCGCTGGGCGTCGGCAAAGATGGATTCACCAAGGAAAAGGTTCAGTGTTTGAATGTGCAACCACATGATAAGCAGCACGATGGGGTGTCCGGCAATGGCTGCCCCGGCGCTGTAATCCAGTTCACTGGGAGCGGCAGGTAAGCCCAGTTCCCATAACTGAGCGTAGAGATAAGTGAGCCCCGCACCGAGGATCACCGGACCGACGAAGGGCGAGCACAGGTGCCGCGTCAGCTTTTTCCGGGGTGCAGCGATCATCAGCGCCCAGAACGGCGCACCGGCGAGTGAAATGATCCAGAAAAGCTGGGTCAGCGTCTCGTCGGCAAACCATTCAATGAGCCATCCAGGCATGGGCTACAGAATCTTGAATGGATGACCGTCCGTCAGCCCCAAAAAAAAGATTTCCCCGCCCGGCGCTGGCCGGACGGGGACCTCTCATCTACCCCCTATGTCAGGGACTCCAACCCCTGACTAGTAGAAAAAATTAATCGTATTTGACGGAGCAGCCGTAGGGGCGGGTCTTGGTGGTGGCGGGTGCCTTACC
>JBNNDZ010000315.1:0-2596 GCA_050285865.1 Puniceicoccales bacterium | reverse complement strand
GGGCTCTCTCCGCCCAAGCCTTGACTTCCTTAACAACCTATACCATCCCCCAAAAATAGCCAGCCTAACAAATGCACTGGCTCAGTTTGCTTAGTCGGACTCGCTTATTTTTGCGGCGATTCCGCTATGCCCCTGTGTTGGAGGGGATTCCCTGTGTTTCAAAGTGGAGCCACCTGTCGGAGTCGAACCGACGACCTGGAGATTACAAATCGGGGTCTTGAGTTGCAATTCCTAGTGTTTATGCGGGTTGCAGAGGCATGTAAATGCAGGTAAACGCAGAAAAAGCTTGTTTTAAGGTGAGTAACGTGACTGGATTCAGGCATGGCAAAGCCAATAAAGTGTCCCGTTCGACGTGCTCCAAGTGGCGCATGGTGTTACGATCTGCCGCCCGCACTATCCGATACGGGGAAGCGTCAGCGAAAATTCTTCGAGCGAAAAAAGCAGGCTGAGCTGGCCCGCGACGCCGATCTTGAACGCCATCGGCTTTATGGCGTGGAGGGACACAGCTTGCCTGCCTCGCAGATGGCCGATGCCGCGAAAGCATTCAAATTACTTGGCGACCACGATGTCAGCCTATCCACCATCGCCCGGGAATGGGTAGCTCAACGCGATGCTGAGGGCCGTTCACGTAATTTCCGCGCAATCTGGATTGAGCGCATGGATTCACTCATTGGCAGTTCGGAGAAATATCTTTCCGGGCTCAACCGCATTGGAAATCGGATTCTCCCTGACATCGGCAGTGAGCTCGTTTGCAATATTAATCACGAGAGGTTGCGCGAGACTCTGGCCAAGCACTACAAAAGCCCACACGTCTTCAACAATGCTCTACGCTCCGTTTCGCCGTTTTTTGAGTGGGCAGTCAAAGAGCAGTGGACAGCCGAAAACCCGTGCAAGCGAATCGAGTTCAGGAAAACAGGCCGGACAAAGATTGAAATTCTCGACCTGAACCAATGCCGCAAGTTGATGATATCTTGTCGTGATTATCGGGAAGACGATTCGATGCCCGCAAACCTTAAGGTTGATTGCCGGGATGCACTGGCCGCCGTCGCCATTGCGCTATTTAGTGGCGTTCGCCCGGGGGGTGAGTTGGAGCGTCTGGAGTGGAAGGATATCGACCTTGCCGAGGGAACGCTCTTCGTGAGCAACCAGAAGGCCAAGACGGACCGCTCACGCTTCTTTGAGATACCGGATACCCTCAAGGCTTGGCTCGACACGATACCGCGCACAAAGCGCCACGGTGATGTCTGTCCCGCAAACTGGAAAAGGACGTGGCAGGCTATCCGGAAAGCTGCCGGGATTGGCGAATTACGTGATGCCACACGCAAGACCTTTGCCACGATGCACCTTGCGCACTTTGGCGACGTAAACAAAACCCGTGCGATCATGGGGCACGAAGTCGGCGACGTGCTTTTCCAGAATTATCGAGGGCTGGCGACGCCAAAGCAGGCCGCAGAGTTTTGGGCAATTATTCCGTCTGAGAAAGCAACCGCGCCGATGGAGGTAGTAGCATGAAGGGAAATACCGTTAACAATGACCTAGTTCCTGCAGCTCGCAAATGGTTGAAAGCCCGGGGGTTTGACGAAAGCGCGCTTGACGACAGCAAGGTCTCGACGCTCATAGCCTACGCAGTTCATCCGGACGATTTCAAGGACCTGCCTACCGTGTCATTCATGGGAGATGTTTTGTCGCAGGCCAAAGGAAACCTTTCGGGAAGCGATCTTGTGAAAATGCTACCGGATCAAGGGCTCTACTGCGTTCAGGACTTCATACGGGAAAATCCCGAACTGGCCTTTGGCGGGTGGGCAAATGGCAAGCCGAGCATAGGTTTTTTTGCTTTCATTCGTAAGGAATACGACAAAATGAGTATGGTTCGTCGGGTGCTTAGGCAATTAAACCCTGAGATCGAATTTAATCACGAAATCGCCAGAAAAGCCGCCGATCTGCTTAGGGGAATTGGTGAATATGCTGATGATGAGAATATCCGTCGTGAGAGCCAGCGTATGCGCGATGCTGATGGGAAAAACAAGGTCGATCCTGAATATTCGTATGCCGAAATAGGGGGTGCAAAAAACGCCGAAAATGGCACTCTTATGTGATTCGGTTATGTGCGCAATACTGCTTGCGCAATGATCGAAGAAACCAAAAATAAGCGTTTTGTAACTAAGCGCACTTTTGCCGAAGCGGGAGAATTTTCGCTTCGTTATGTGGACCAGCTCGTTGACGACGGCGTCGTTCCTTCAATCAAGCTAGGGCGCCGTTGTGTGAGAATTCCTGTGCCCGAGGCGTGGAATGCGTTGATGACATACAAGACGGGAGGTTCCAAGTGAGCGCCAGCGCAAACCGCAAGACGCGTTTTCGCCGCCTGGCGATGCGTAACGGGTGCAGGCCCGCTTCAACAATCGACCGATTGCCAGAGCGTAGGCCGTTCGTTGATCTCCAAATAAACCGCCAGCTTGAAGGCGAAGGCGCCGCTTGGATCGACCGCGAGGGAGGCGGGCAGCATGTCCGCTAAAAGCAAGCTCAACCGTGCCGTTAGTCGCGAACTCGCCCGCATCGAGCGCGAGGGTGCCGCCCCAATCGGTGCCCGGAGCCGCCC
>JBNNDZ010000314.1:0-5654 GCA_050285865.1 Puniceicoccales bacterium | reverse complement strand
GTGCTCTTCCGATCTGTGTGTCCGCGGTGATATTCACGTTCAACGGATTGTCCGTGGATTCTCCAAATGGGCCGACCCACTTGACGAATTCAAAGCTCGGGCTCGCTGTCGCCGTGATGACCACTTCTTCGCCGTCATTGTAAACGATCTTTTCCGGCGAACGTGCCAGCGTGCCAAACAGGGTGTCCGCGGGGACATTGGCTTCGATGCTGAGACCGAATCCGTCGATTTGCAGGTCGAACGTTTCGTGGGTGTCGAGCTGGGCCCCAATGAAGCTGGAGTGGGAAAGTTCGTAGGCAAAATCAATGTAGTAATCTTCGATGACGAGGCTGCTGGTGTCCCACTCCCACGCGGTGTAGAGGTTGCCATCGTTGTCGGTGCTGGTAATGGCTGCAGCCAGGCCAATGTCTGCCTCGATCCAGGAACCGCCCGGAGTCGTGCGGTAGTAGAGCTTTACCGTCGATACGTCGGGAATCGATTGACTGTCAACGAGGGTTTGAGTCTGAAATAGGATATCACCCGGGCTGTACTCGGGGTTGTCGTAAACCTTAAACGCAGTCGGTGTTTCGCCATACCAATAGATGCCAAAGCTGGAAGTAATGAATGCACCAGGGACTGCGTATTGTCCCAGGCGCGCCGTCGTGTTTCCGCCAGCAAAGGGAATGTTCACCTGGCTTCCGTTCAGCCCGGTGTAAGGCGGACTCTCGGGCGTGTATCCGACGTCAAAACCGCGCCAATCCGCGAAATTTACATCATCGTCCCCGTTACGGTAGGTCGGGTCGATGTATTGCGCGGATGCGGTTGCACCTGCGAGAAGGATGCTTACTGCGAGGAATGTTTTTTTCATATACTGCTAGAGGCAAAGGAGCCCGCTGGCGGGGGCTGAGGTCCGCCAGCGGGCACGTCTTCTTTCTTGCTTTGGCTTTTTAACGAGTCTTGCGACGCATCAAAATCAGGCCGAGCGTAGCAACGCCGGCGAAAAGTGCATAGGTCGAGGGCTCGGGAATGACCTGTGAAAAGGTATCTCCTTGGTTAATTTGCATGAAATAGTTGGATGTGTGTGCACCGCTGGTCCATTCCAAGGAGTAATCCGTGATGCCGGCAATAGCGCTCAAATCCCATTGGTAAGCGAAAACTGTCGAATTTGCACCCATTCCGGAAAAATCGCCCGGAGCGGTTTGTACAAAATCAGCAGCCAGAATGAGTGCACCGCTATTAATGCTCAGAACCGGTGCTACGTCCATCGTGCTAACCATGTCTGTCTGGAAAACGATGGTTTGAAGGTTCGCAAGCGGAGCTTCGTCAGTGATTGAGTAGGTTCCAGTGACATCGGTATTATAAATACCACCGCTAGCTGGGTATCCGCCGCCGGAAACCTTGTCGAAATCGGCTACATCTGCACCCGGCGTAATTAGCGATGGGGTTATAGAATGAGGCCAGCTATCAGTTGGGTTAAAATATCCTGGGAATCCGGTATTGTTACTCGCAGTCATGTCCTGCCAGATCGTTTCGTAGGTATTCCCGGGCAAATTGATGTCCAGTGCCGCGAAAGCGCTGCTGGCACCGAGGGCGAGAGTAATAGTTGCTACAGTCTTGTTCATGTTCGTTAGGTTCTTATTTAGAATTGTTCTAATTACTAAAAACGGGATTCAGTCTCAATTTGGTCTCATTTAAAAGCGCCTGATGGTGAATCAGGCGCAGACTCGCCTAGAGGGCTTTAGTCAATGTGCGCCAGTCTTCGCGCTCGGGGATGCCTGGCTTGCGGGCACCGAAGAATTGAGCAATGATTTCGCCGTCGGCGTCGTAAAGTTCCACTGCGTTGACGTCGCCGTCGGCGGTGGGCTTTACAACGTGCCACGTGGAGGCGACACCGGTTTCCAGTAAGTGAAGGTTAAAGTCGGGGTCCATCACGTTGAACCACTCGCCGAACTCGAGGAGCTTCTTGACGGGGCCAGTGTGGATTTGGATGCAGGCATCGTTGCCTACGAACACCATAATGGACATTTCCTGATCGCGTGCCTGCTCAAGGAGTTTGCGAGTCACCGAATTGTCGAGGCGACGGGTGAAACGGCCTTCGCCGATTTCCATGGCTTGCAGACGGCCCACCTTGTTTTTGGCGAGCAGCGGGAAAAAGTCGTGCGTGTCCTTGAGCGAGGCCCAACCTTCGAGGAAGGCTTGTTTGGTTTCTTCGCTAACGGGAGCGGGTTGCTCCTTGGCGGGCTTGGGCTTTACGGTCGGTGCGGCGTCTTGCTCACTGTGCTTGTGGCGGGCAACGATGTCTTCGTAAACCGGCAGTTTTGCGTCCTGCTTCGGGTAAACCTTGTGGATCGCGTCACCGTAGCAGTCAAAGAATTGGATGGAATTCATGACGCTGCCATCGCGGCCCTTGGCGGCAACGGCGTAGGCGTGCGTCCAAGTGGACCAGAAAAAGCGCAGGTCGATATCCTTGCCCGTTACCAACCCAATCTTGCTGCCGTGTCCGGTGATGTTTTCATACTCACCCTTGCGCTCGTGTACGCAGTGCTCGTTGCGAGTGAGGACCATCACGCGACCAAGGTTCTTCAATTCCTTGGTGAACTCCAACCAGTCCTCAACATTGAGGCGGATCGACTCGACATCGCAGTTGGCGGCAACCAGTTCGCACTCGGTCACATTGAGGCGGTGGGCACAGTCACGCATGCGGAGCTTGGGCTCGGCTTGCTTGAGCTCGGCGTAACGGTCGGCGAGGGATGCGGTTGCGGTGTCGGACATAATGGCGTCGATAAGGATTTGCTCTTGAGAACAGGTCCTAAAACCAAGAATTTCCTTGCGCGGGTCAATCGAAAAACTCAAGTTTTTGAAATTATGTCTCAATTGCAGAATTTCATGCGTGGGTCCGCAGTGGCCCTGGCTTTGTGCGCCGCGTTAAATGCATCCGCGAAGGATGATCAGCGCATCGTGACCGTGGGAGGTGCCGCAACGGAGAGTGTGTTTGCGCTGGGCGCGGGCGACCGCGTCGTGGCGGTTGATCTTTCCAGCACCTACCCGGAGCAGGTGCGTGCACTTCCGCAGGTGGGCTATATACGCAACATCTCGCCGGAAGGCATTTTGTCGATGAAGCCAGACCTCATCGTGACGACGGAATCGCTCGGCCCACCCGCCGCCAAATCGATGATGAAGCAGCTCAAGATGCCGATCGTCTGGTTGCCCGAGCCGAACAGCGTTGAGGCACTGGAGGAGTCGCTCAATGCAGTCGCGGCCAAGGTTGGCGGCGAAGACAAGGCCAAGGAAATCATCGCCGGGGTAAACGAAGCCGTTGAGAACGCGCAGGCGGACAGCGCAACTTGGGCCAAGAAGCCGAGCGTGGTCTTCTTCATGGAGCCCCCGGGCGCAGGCAGTGCCGGTATGGCCGGTGGTGAGGAAACGCGTTCTGCGGAGCTCATCAAACTGGCCGGTGGCGAAAATGCCGTGACCGGATTTAAGAATTTCCAGACCATGTCCATTGAATCCCTGATCGAGATCGACCCGGATGTCATCATCGTCGGCATGTCCGCAGGACACGGCACGACTCCGGAAGGTCTGGCGGCTTTCAAACAATTGCCGGGTGTCGCTTCGACCAATGCGGTCAAGAATGGTGCTATCTACGGCGTGCCGCTGGACGATCTGAACTTCGGTCCGCGTCTGGGTGATGCGGTTACCCGTTGGCACGGCCACTTCGCGGAAGTCGCGGAATAGCCTTGTTGGCTCGCGCAACAACCCTCAAATAATCGGACATGCCGCTGCGCATTCCCGCCAAGCGCCGGAAGTGGGTTCACGCCGGTCTCATCTTCACGTTGTTTGCCATTTCCTGGTTCTCGCTGGGCTACGGCGCACTTGATTTGAGCTGGGGACAGATCGGCCAGGTCTTTGTGGAGAAGATCGCCGGCCCAACCGACGAAGCTGACCCCGTTGCCAATGCGGTTGTGTGGCAGATTCGTTTGCCGCGCATCTTTATGGCGATGCTGGTGGGGGCAGGGCTCGCGGTTTCCGGGGCTTTGCTGCAAGGGTTGTTTCGCAATCCTTTGGCCGACCCGGGCCTGATCGGTGTTTCGGCGGGCTCGGCGATTGGTGGCGTGCTCGCAATTGTCCTCCTGCCCAATCTCGGACTTTCGGGCGACTGGCTGACTTATGCCGCGCTGCCGATTTGCGCGATGGCGGGAGGCGTTGGGGTGACGTTCCTCATCTACAATTTATCGCGCGTCGGCGGGCGTATACACGTCGCCTCGATGCTGCTGACGGGTATCGCAATCAATGCCATCGGAGGGGCGGTCATTGGGCTGCTGCTCACGGTGGTTGCGACGGACGAGCAATTGCGCACCGTGACATTCTGGAGTCTTGGTAGTCTGGCTGGGGCAACGTGGACCGTCGCCGGGCTGGTGTGCATTGTCCTGATTCCCGGGTTGTTCATCGCGTTCAAGCTTGGCAAGCCGCTCAATGCGTTTCTCTTCGGTGAGCTGGAGGCCTATCACCTGGGCGTGGACGTGCCGAAGATCAAGCAACGCGTCATCGTGCTGAGTGCGTTGATGGTGGGCATCACGGTGGCCTTCACGGGAGGCATTGGGTTCATCGGTCTGGTGGCACCGCACATCGTCCGGCTCGCATTTGGTCCGGATCACCGTTTATTGATTCCCGCAAGTGCGCTGTGTGGAGCAATCCTACTGCTGCTGGCGGACACTATTGCCCGCACCATTGCGGCTCCGGCAGAGTTGAGCATCGGTATCCTCACGGCCTTGCTGGGCGGCCCGTTCTTCCTCATGCTCCTGCTCAAAAGCCGCAAGGACGTGGGATTGTAGTTTACGATCTTCTGATTTTTCGACCCTCCGATCTTCCGAACCATGCTCATTGCTGAAAACGTCAGTTATTCCTACGGATCACGTACCGTCGTGAACAATGTGTCGCTGACCGTGGAGCCGGGTAAGGTGCTCGCGATTCTTGGACCCAATGGGGCAGGGAAGACGACGCTGTTTCGGCTGCTCAGTGGCGCGGATTATCCGGAGTCGGGCAAAGTGACCCTGGACGGCGCGCCAATTTACGGTTTGCCGGTGGACTTACTGGCCCGGCACCGCGCGGTGCTTCCGCAGACTTCACAGCTTGGCTTTAATTTTACGGTCCGCGAAGTGGTTGAAATGGGACGTCTCCCACACGCCACGGCAAACGTCAATGTGGATGAGGAATCCATTGTGGATGAGGCCATGCAACGGGCGGATGTCACCCGTTTCGCAGAACGCCATTACCTGAGCCTGTCCGGCGGGGAGCGTCAACGCGTCCACCTTGCCCGCGCATTGGCACAGGTCTGGCCTTCACCTGCGGGCGATGGTGGTGGAGACAAACAGCAGCCGATCAACCGTTACCTGTTGCTCGATGAGCCGACCAACAATCTGGACATCGGGCACCAACATGCGTGTTTGCTGGAGGCGCGACGCCTGGCCAATATGGGCGTGGGCGTCGTCTGTATCCTGCATGATTTCAACCTGGCCCTGAATTACTCCGATAACTGCGTTGTAATCTATGACGGCATGGTCCGTGCCGCCGGCCCCACGCAGACCGCGCTGACCGCCGATGCCATCGCCGATGTTTTCGGCGTCCAAGCAACCATGATTGAGCAGGCTGGCCACCGGGTTCTCGTAACAACGCTC
>JBNNDZ010000313.1:0-6774 GCA_050285865.1 Puniceicoccales bacterium | reverse complement strand
GGGTAATAAGTCGTGGTCGGTAACATGGTTTCCGTAATGCTATTCGTCCAGTCGATGTCCTGATGCGTTTGATACCATGGACGATCTGGAGAGGCCGGGTCATAAGTGCTGGCATTCGATACATCCATCAATACCGGGCCCTCAACTGGTTCCCCGAGGTAAGCAAACATCTGCCCGCCTTCGCCATACGAAATTGAATCTGCAAGACTCGCACCTGACGCAGTGTAAAGGTATGGGGACAACCGGAATTCCCCATCGAAATCCGGCGAGGAAAGATCACTGCCATTAAGCGACGTAATCCGAACCTTGGCATAGCTCGCCGGCTCGGGCTCTATATTTTGCAGAACCATATCCGGTGAGTAGGTTTGCCCACTATCCCCGGGCGCGATGCAGAAAATCAAACTCTGACCGGGCGGTATATCTGGACAGTTCAGGCGGAAGCGAATAAATTTCTCTGAACCATTCGAGTCCTCCAGTTTTAACAAATTGATAAAACCGACCGACTTCCAGACATAGGACGTATTGTTGTATACACCTGGCATTTTAAGATCTACGCTCAGCAATGCCTCGTTCGATGGAAACATGCCGACTTCAAAATTGCCGCCTCCCGGGTATGCAGGCGGTGCCTTGATTGTGAAATTATATGGATTCCACAAGACTACCATCGGATAAAGGTTGAGGTTCACATCCACCCCGGCCGCTGGAGGCCCAGAAAGCGATGCGCCAAAGCCCAACGAAAAATAAGTCAGCACTGGAGCCACACCGACGTCATCCACCGCACCAGTGGCACTAAACGACGGCAGACGCACGTCTACTTCGTTCGACGCCGGAACCAAAGTCTGTGCAAAGGAACGCAAATGACGCCAAGTCGGAATCGCGTAACCGGTAGTATCGCTCGGATGTGGTTCCCACAGGAATTCATTATCCGCGGTGGGGTCGCCAATCGCAGGCGAGTATGTCTCACTCAAAATTTCTGTTAAATCGCGTTTCATGCCGCCGGCGAAAGCGTCCGTTAACAAAGACTCCGAAACCGTGGACAAATCATGGTAACGGTTTTTCAGGGTTTCAGGTAATGATCCAGCCCCGGGAAATACCATTGAGAGATCCTTGACGCTCATCGCATTGCCAACTTCTGCATACGGATCGTATGCACTGCCGATACGAGGCGCATCGAGCGCACCACCAGCATTACCGGAACTCATTAATTCAACCGCGGTGCGGTTCGCGTTTACGAATGCTTCGCCCATCTCAGCACCGTTGGTGGTGATCGCCAAATTGGCGCGGGCCTTCACGTTTTCATCGCCAACCCACCAAGCATAAGAATCTGTACCGACGCTTTCCCCACCGAGAATTTCAACCAGCGGCGCGACCACGAAATCATTCATATCGGCAGTGGAACCCGCCCCCACCAATACACGTCCCGGATGGGCCACCCCATTGGTATCGGAGATGGTGACGCCGGTGTCATTGTCAGCACCTTCGGGAAGCACATTGGCAATGGCGGCATCGGGCCGGAATGATGCATCGGTATAAGGCGCTTCGCTGACAATTTGCCCACTGGGCGCAAACGTCGGCCACAAGTTTGAAGTGGAGTTTCCGCTGACGAGCCAGGTCAACAATTTGGCTGGCGATCCCGTAGAGCTCAACTTGGCGGTATCGGTCAATTCATTGAAAATCTGCACCGGATTCAGATCGTAGTCCGGCGTCAACGCATGGCCATAAACCCCGGTCCTTTAAGGCTGATTGGCAGCACTGTCATACTCCAGATCCGCACGCGCAGTTACTCGCTGATCGGGGCCCGTGGCTTTTTGGAGTTCACTCAAGGCGACTTGCAGCCCCAGTAACGAGTTTTCCCTCGCCCGCTGCTCCATTTGCAAATGTGAAGAAGTGCTGAGCTCAACCCGCGTCAAGGTGAGCAGTGAAACCACGAGCAGGAAAATGAAGCTCATCAGCACCAGACTTATGATTAATGCAAAGCCGGGCTCGTTCCTGGTGTCAGATTGAGACATACTGATTGGCGTGAGGTATTATGGAGGGGAAGGAGAATCGCAGTTGCGTTAGCAAAGACTTGCGGCAACGGCACAAAAAGTAGGGTCACTCTTCATGCAAACCGCCCAAGGGCTAATCGCAAAACGAATTTTTATTCGAGTCATATGAGGGTGTAAAATAGAAAAACTGCGGTATTATCATATCGGAAAAGTATATCATAAGCTAAAACACAACTGTCAGTCAGTTCCTGACCGAAAGTGGGCATAAATCCGATTGCTGAATCTGTCGATCTGCACCCCAAAACACCGTAAACTTCCACACTAATAGATGTTTGAAAACAAGTACGCCGATTGCCCAACCAAGCGGACAATCGGCGGAAACCTTGTTTTAAGCGTGCTCAAAGACGCTTAGCGGTCGTCTACCAAGGCGTGAAGCTGCTACCCGTGATGTCAAACTCACCGTTATTCGCAGTGCCATTCCATTGGTCGGCAAAATACTCCAGGTCGCCACTGGCGTAACCGTAAGCGATTCCGTATTCAGTGCCTGCGACACCTTCCAGCGAGGTAGCCGTGTCCGCCGAAAAGCTGACGGATGCGAGCAGCACATCGCTTGCAACCGGCGTAAAGGCGATCTGTCCAAAATTGGTGTCCGCATACCACTGACCGCTGGAATAAAATACCGCGATGATATGGTCAGCATTCCCTGCGTAAGCCCCAAACCGGGTGAAGACATCGGTCGCGCTATACATGAGGTAACCGGTTCCCGTGCGGTCATCGTGTGCGGCAATGCCACTGTTCAACGCACCGACACTAATCGGGCTGCCACCGCTGCCACTGCCGCTGTCCTCGTAGATGCGCACATTGGAGAATCGTGTGTAGTTTTTGTTGTTCGCGTCATTGTCAGCAGAGAGCGCGAGGTAACTCATGGTGCCCGTGTAGTCGTCACCAATGTTGATGGTGTAAGTCGTCGCCTGTGCATCCAGCGGATAGTCGTTCGCATCTTGGTAAGCATTGGTCCAGGTCTGACTTCCCGCAACCTGATACATGCGGGGCACATCGTTGTGATTGTCGTTTTCGTCCAAGCCAATCGCAATGATCTCACCACCTTCAGCTGATTCCACCGTGAATTCCAACCAGGTGTCCGAGGTGACGGTGTAACTGAGCGGGAATTTCATCCAGCCATTACGCGAAATGGCAACATACTCGCCGTCGTCATCAATTGTGATCTTGGAGCCCGCATTACCGGCACCACCGTAAACGGTGTTATCACTGCCAAAAGAAACGTCTCCATTAACCAGATGGGTCGTTGATGCCGCGACGCTGCCCGACTTGGTCCCACTCCAGGCACGCACCCAGTCGATGTCGACCGTTTTCCCGTTCACGGCGGCCGATGGGCTATTGCCATCCCATCCACCGAGTTGTAACGAAAGCAACAGGTAACCGGGCACATCCATGACACGTGCGTCTTCATGCACGGCGGTCTTCACCCCATCGACGTAGAACTCGAGCAGGTCTTCCTCCCAATAGACGCCATAGGTGTGATACTCGGTGACGTCCAGCGTCGGAACGTGTCCCCAGCCTTCCTGCTTATGGTTCGAGCCGTAGCCATCCCAATGCAGCGCATGTGAGACTTCGTTAGCGCCCCAGATTCCGAGGCTTTCCATGACATCGATTTCCATGCCCTTGCTGCCATCGACAGCGATGCCGGTGTTATCCGTGTCATTGTGGTAAGATGAGCGCACGTGAATCTCGGCGTTCGAACCGTAGTTGTTGTTCGCCATCGCTCCCCAGCGGACCATTGCGTCATCAGTCGGGTAATACGTTACGCCGTTCACCACGAGTTGCGGCCAGTCGGCAGAACTAGTCGCCTCCTTACTGTGGAAAAATTGTCCACGGGCACGACGAAACTCATCCGCCAAGGCCAGCGAAATGACTCCGTCGCCATCAACTTCGACGTCGACGAAATCGGTCACATCGAACTCAACCCACGTGCCCGCCGGTGCATTGTAGCCGAATTTTTGTTCGATGTAGAGCGGATCCCACACGGGGCTATTATTGTAAGTAATTGTGCCTTCTGACCAACTGTCGTCACTTACGCGAAACAGTTGCAGATTGTTTGGCTGCGAAACGCTGTTACCCACAAGGCGGGACTTGAGCCGGAGCGTGGCACTACTCACGCTGCTGATTCCAGAAGCACTCAGGTCGAACTTCAGGAAGGTGTTGATGGTGTATTCTTCGGTGCCGTATTCATCGCGTTCCGGCATCAGCCAGAATGCCGGCCACATGCCCTGCACGGCGTCCCATTTCATGCGTGCTTCAAAATAGCCATAGCGTTGCTTGAAGCGCATGAAGGTCGTCAACTCGCCACCCGAGAAATCGTACGTCGCGAAGGAAAAGTCGACGTCTTCGTCCGAGCCTTCAATCGAAAGTGCGCCGCCAGCGACACTGTAGTTGTCTACGTTGTTTCCGCCTACACCTTCGATGAAGGCATCGGCCGGGCCGACTTTCCATTTCGCACCATCGAGGACCGGGGAATCAAACTCCTCCTCAAAGGTTAAGGTGAAACTACCGGGAGGCGGGCCCGCGTGAACGGAGGATATTGCAACAGATGCCTGCACCAACAGATGCAGCATAAACAGGGTATGCTTCATAATTACTGGGGTTAAGGGTAATGCCGATCGATCAGGATCGCAGTAGAATTGAGCAAATCGCTCGCCCTCAGTTATAACAAAAAAGCACGTGCTATAGTTAGCCGTTTGCCTTCTGAGTATGTGTGTAATGCTGATCGGCTTCCATCGCGCTAAAGCAACCGGCAATAAAAAACGCCGGATACAGACCTTGCTGCATCCGGCGTTGGAAAATGCAAATACACTAAACGCTAGTCCTTCGTCGTCGACGCTTCAATGGTTGGCTGAGTCGACTGCACACCGTCTACATCGGAGGCCAGATCGGCCCGCTGCCAGACACGGACGTAGTCGATTTCAAAACCGGCTGGCAGTTGCTTATTGTCCAAAGGCAGGTTGTCCCAACCCCCTGCGACGTTGGTAAAGATGATATTGGACTGCACATTGGAAATACGGTCCGTTTCCCAGCGCACGACCTCCTCGCCATTGTTATAAATCACCGCCAAACCGGGCAACCACAACAAGCCCGTGGTGATGTAGCCTTCGGCATCGTGCCCGGTATAAACTTTGGAACCGGTCGCCTTGTGGTCCTTGCCATAGCCATCGTAATGGAAGGCCGTGGTAAAGAGGTATGGCCCCCACCCCGAAAGAAATTCCATGATGTCAAATTCCATGCCGCCGTTGCCGATGTCGGCGCGCGTCCATTGCGGCCCGGCGTCGATACCACGGTCGGGCATCAGCCAGAATGCAGGCCACAGGCCAGGAGCTTCCGGCAGTTTCATCCGTGCCTCAAAGTAGCCATAACGCTGCACCCACTTGCCGTAAGTGGACATGAAACCGGTGCTGTATTCATTGTGACGCGGGTAGTTGGGATCGTCACCGTGGTAGCCCGCACGCTTCTCGAAAAGCAGCGTCGCCTTACCGTCTTTCACGATGACATTGTCCTTACTGAAACGGCTGATTTTTTCGTAATAGTTCGGCGCAATGACATTCCACTTGGTGCGGTCAATCCCCTCGCCCTCAAAATCATCTTCGAAGGTTAGCTTCCAGTCGCCTGACACCGGAGGACGCTTGCCCACCCATTCCGGCAAGGTGATTGGCGGCGCCGTCAATCGGAGAGACTCAACCACAAACCGCCCCACACCGGCCTGATCGATCGCCGAAATGGAAACCGCCGACGCCTTGTTACTTTTAAAATAAGGGTGCTTGCCGACGTTGCGCGGCGCATCACTGAGGAAACTCGCCACAATCGTTCCCGTCTTCCCCGGGACAATTGGCTGGGCTGCTCGCCCCGGTTCGGTGTCACCATTATCCGAGATGCCCTGCAAACTGGGCGACACCGGTGACGAGCCGACATTGCGCACCACGAGCTCCAGTTGGTATCCCGCGCGCAAGTCCCAAAGTGCATTCTCCACGGGCTTAATTTCGAGCAACTGTCCAGCTTCCGAAAACGCCACTGCCAACGGTTCACTGCCTGCACCACCCTTAAACTGCGCACCGTTTTGGGCAACGTATTCCTTGGCCGGGCTGTCCACTTTCCCGCCAATAAGATAACCTTCGGGTGGTTTCACGTCCGGGCGAAACGGCGACGGACGCTGCGTCAGATGTATTGAGTTCACCTTCAAGGCCTGCCCTTCTCCAGCTTTACCGGTGAAAAACAAGACCTGGCTCACCTTCGAAGTATCCAACGGAAATGCAGGGCCACGCGGACCATAACCGAAGAAGACACGCATTGCCTTCATATCACCAGGGGCCAGGCGAACGGCGGCGGAGTTCCACGGCTTCTTGTCCCAGTCTACTTTATTATCCACGCGAACCGTTGCATAAACCGCATTGGCACCGGTGTTTGTAACACTCACTTCCAAGCAGGTGAATTCGGAAAAATCCCAAAACTCGCCGTCCAGCGGCTTAATGCTGACGCCCGGATAGCTGGCCTTGGATTGAGCGAATTGCAGTTCGATATTTTCCGCCACATTCGGTTTTGGCAGCGTCATGCGAACCGCCTCTGAAGTGGGCTGAATTTCGCCCTGCAATAACTGCGAAGCATTCTTATCCCAGTCACGGGCATGGGCGGAGGTCCTGCGGCGGTTCGGGGCGGTCGATCAGCAGCCAGGCGAATTGTTCGAAATCGGAGGCGGCCTCGGCCAGCGTGTCGCGGTAGA
>JBNNDZ010000312.1:0-4575 GCA_050285865.1 Puniceicoccales bacterium | reverse complement strand
TTGCGGTGCCGGGGCGTATTGACCAGGACTCCTCCGCCGGTTGCCACCAGTTGATTCGTGACGGTGCGGTGCTCCTGACCAGCGTGGACGATTTAATCAATGAACTCGCTTACGGCGGTGTGCGTCAGACCGAGTTGAAGCTGGACGCCACGTCTGCGCCCGTGGTTGACCACGAGGAACGCAAGGCCTCGGCGCTTGCAGATCTCAGTGACGACGAACGCGCTGTGATGACGCCGCTGCTGGAGCACGATTCGCTCAGCCGAGATGCCTTGGCAGATCAAACCGGTTTGCCCATCGCCGTAGTGTCTGCCACACTGCTCATGCTGGAGCTGAAACGCCGCGTTGGCAAACGTGCTGACGGCACTTACGAACGCCGAATATAAACGAATCGGCGTGAAGCGAATCCTCGTCATCAAACCCTCGTCTCTGGGCGACATCATCCATGGCCTGCTCGTGGCGGAGTCGATCCGTGCGCAGTGTCCGGGTGTCGAAATCCACTGGGTTGCGCGGGAGATTTTTGCGCCGCTGGTTGAGGCCTGCGAGACGGTTTCCAAGGTGCACCTTTTCCATCGAGGTGCCGGTTTGGGAGCATTCGGACAACTGATCCAGGATGTGCGCGAGATTGAGTACGACTACGTGCTCGATATGCAGGGACTGGCGCGTAGCGGCGTGATTGCTGGCTTCTCGAAAACTCCGCGCAACCGTCGAATTGGGCGTGCAGACGACCGGGAAGGCGCAAGTATCAGTTGTGGTAAACGAGCCATCCTCCCCGATGATTTCCCCGAGGCACATGCGGTCGATATTTTACGTGGTTTCCTGTCGGTGTTGGAGCTGGAAAATGAGCTTCGGGGACAGTTAACCTTTACGCCACCGGAACGCGGAATGCCGGATTTGCCCGCCGATTATGTGCTCATTTTCCCCGGTAGTCGCCGAGCGGAAAAGGAATGGTGGGGCTTTTCTGACCTGACTAAGCGCATACTGAATGAGCGCCCGGAAATTCCGGTGGTTTGGACGGGAGATGTCGAAGCACCGACGCCGATGGGATGCGAATCCATTCGGAATCTAACCGGCCAGACGCCACTTAATGTCCTCCCGCAAATGATCGCGCATGCACGGTTGGTTGTGTGTAATGACAGCGGACCGATGCATTTGGCGGCGGCGCTCAAGCGGCCAGTAGTGGGCATATTCGGGCCGACTTCCCCGCGTCGCTTCGGGCCTTATCCGCTCGTTGCGCCTCAAAACCGTGTGGTTGAGGCCCCGGAGGGCAAATTGATGCAGCTAGATGTGCAGTCAGTTTGGCAGGAACTTGATTTGCAGTAATCTGCCTCCTCGCTTGCGCTCGTGCGATTGGATGCACAACGTGTTTCTATGAACGTTATTTGGCGCGTTTCAAAATATCTTTTTCGATACCGGTTTTTGTTTTGGTCGACGATTGGCTTGGCCATCGTGATGACGGGGCTGCAAATCTGGATTCCCAAGCAGATTCAGGGCATTCTGGAGGGCGTGCAGGACAGCGCGGCACACGCCGAGCTCTGGACTGGTGTGGTCGCGATTGTGGTGCTTTACTTCGGCAGTGAACTGGCGAACGGCCTGCGCATTGTCCTGAACAACACCCTGGAGCAACGCGTCTTAATGGACATGCGCGCGGAGATTCACGCCAAGTTGCTGCGCCTGCCGATGTCGTTTTACGATCAACGCAAGAGTGGAGAAATTTCCTCCCGCGTTATTGAAGACGTCAACAACGTCGAGCGCGCGCTGCTGGACGGCACGGAAATTGGTGCACGGGCCATTGTGATGCTAGTCGGGGTCAGCGTGGTGCTGTTCATTCAAAATTCATTCCTGGCCTGGTTTGTATTCTTGCCAGTACCGATCGTGCTGGTGCTTGCCTATGTTTACGCGAAATACGGTCGCAAGTATTGGAAGCGTGTTCGCGAGGCCTCGGGCGACCTGAACAGCTTACTGGTAGAGGACATTCAGGGCAATCGGCTGATTCAGACCTTTGGCCTGCAGGAGCGCGAATCGAACCGCTTCGGTAACCGCGCAGGCACGCTGCGCACGCGCATGCTGGCGGCGATGTATCGCTGGGCAATTTACAACCCGGGGACGAATTTTCTGACCAATCTTGGCACGATCAGTGTGGTAGGCATTGGCGGCTATTTAATCCTCACTGGCGCGACCGATTTCGGCTTTCCGGAAATGGTGAGCTTCATCCTTTACGCGAACATGCTGTATGTGCCGATTGGCCAATTGCACGGGCTCAACCATTTGCTGGTGGCAGGCAAGGCGAGTGGAGAACGTGTTTTCGAAATTCTCGATGCGCCGATCGAAGTTGAAGATCCGGCCAATCCCAAGCCGTTCCCCGAAGGTTTACTGGAAGTGCAGTTCAACGATGTTACATTCCAATACCCGGAGCGCCCGGCGGTTTTAGAAAATTTCAAGCTTACGCTGGAAGCAGGTAAGGTGACGGCCCTTGTCGGGCACACCGGTGCAGGCAAGAGCACGATTGCGAATCTCGCCATGCGCGCCTACGACGCGACCGGTGGCGTGGTGCTGATCAACGGAACGGACATCCGAGAATTCTCCCTCGATGAGCTCCATCAGCGCGTCGGGCACGTTGCGCAGGAGCCTTTCCTCTTCGAAGGCTCAGTGCGGGACAACCTGCTTCTGGCCAAGGAAGACGCGACCGCGGACGAAATTGATAACGCCCTTCGGGGAGCAAGCGCGTGGGAATTCGTTAACAACATGCCGGAAGGCGTTGATACAAACATCGGCGAGAAAGGCATCCGCTTGTCACAGGGCGAAAAACAGCGCCTGACCATTGCCCGTGTGCTCTTGAAGAATCCGCCGATGGTCATCCTCGACGAGGCCACCGCAAGCGTAGATACGATCACCGAGCGCAAGATTCAGGAAGCCCTTGAAAACTTGATGAACGAACGCACGGTGCTAGTCATCGCGCACCGATTGTCGACGATCCGCAAGGCCGACAATATCGTTGTGCTGGAGCAGGGCAGCATATTGGAGCAAGGCACGCACGATGAGCTACTGCTCAACAATGGTCGCTACGCCGGACTGTGGATGCACCAGGTAGACGTCATCCAGGAGTATGAGGACGAGGAATACGCCCGCTCACATTGAGCAATCAGTGGAGGGTGATCTGGGTTATTGAAAGCCACGAGCATTCTGGTTTTCCGATAAACATCGTCACATATTCGTCAGATCCGTTCAGTGCTTTCGCGTTGCCAGAATTCATGGTGGGCTCCAATCTGCACGGGTGAGCCAATTTCCGCTGATTTACCTCGCCCGTCACGGGGAAACCGCGTGGACGATTAGCCGTCAACACACCGGCCGGACGGACATCGCCTTGACTGATGGCGGACGCCGCGAAGCCGAGCACGTTCGTAAGCGTTTGCTTGATCGTTGCACGGATCCGAATGCCTGCCCGCTGCCTCAGCATGTCTTCACCAGCCCACTCCAGCGAGCCGCGGAGACGTGTCGTATCGCGACGCAAAGCAACGACGCAGAAGTCTGGGATGACCTCATGGAATGGGACTACGGTGATTACGAAGGCTTAACGACGAAGGAAATTCAGGCATCGCGGCCGGATTGGAATATTTTCGCCGATGGTTCGCCGGGGGGCGAGTCAGTGGATGCTGTGGGGGCACGTGCGGACCGCGTGGTCGCACGGCTACGCTCGATTGATGCGCCGGAAATCTTTGCGTTCTCACATGGCCATTTCCTGCGTGTGGTCATGGCTCGGTGGCTGGCGCAACCAGTCAAAGCCGGGGCGTTTTTCGTGCTTTCGACGGCGGCGGTCGTCGTTCTCGGCTACGAGCACAATCGCGACGAGCCGTGCATACGTTTTTAATCGGCAACTGCACTACCAGCCGGCGGTGAGGTCATATTCCTGGCCGACGGGGCCGCATGGGTCGAAGACATCGATGCGGAGGTTGTGGCTACCGTTGCGAAGCGGGGCGAAATGCCGGTCGACCAGTTCGACGTTGTTACAGTCCTTACTGAGGTGGGCGAGGCATATATGACGCCAGCGGGGGCGCTCGGCCTCAGCGAGTAGCTCAAAGGCTGCGTCGTTGGAAAGGTGTCCATGACGCCCGCGAATGCGTTGTTTGGTGCTCCAGGGGCGGTGGGCGCAATTCTCGAGGAGTTCGAGGTCGTGGTTGGCCTCGAGGACCAGCATATCGCAGGAGTTGATTTTCTGACGCACAAGCTGCGGAGCGTAGCCAAGGTCAGTCACCCAACCGACGCTGCGATGGGGCGAGAACAAGGAACCATCGCCACCCTCGAAGATAAAGCCGACCGGGTCATGCGCATCGTGGGGAATGCCAAACGGGTGAACGGTAAGGTCGCGGAATTGGAAACTGCGCCCCGTCTCAAAGAGGCCCCAGCTGACTTGGCGTGCGAGCTTGGATTGAGCAGCGCGGGCAGTGTCGCGATTGGCGAAAATCTTAAGATTGGGCAGTCGGGAGAGGGCTTTGAGACCAGCGGTGTGATCGCCGTGTTCATGCGTGACGAAGACCGCGTCGATGTCTTCCAATCGCTCGCCGACCGATGCGAGCATCT
>JBNNDZ010000311.1:0-7546 GCA_050285865.1 Puniceicoccales bacterium | reverse complement strand
GCCATTATCCCGGAATTGAGCCATTTTCACCACAATAACACGCACAATATATATTATGTCTAATTTAATAATGGTTCGGAATTAACTGGTTTTCAGGCCTTTGCGATACTGAATACGCTTGCGCATTGGCCCCTGCTGTGTCGATCATTCCATATGGCTGAACCGCTTTTTAATTGGCTTGAGCAGCGCTCCGCTGGGATGTTGCTGCATCCGACTTCAATTCCCTCCGAGCATGGCATCGGCAATTTAGGGTCCGCCGCGTTTCAATTTGTCGACTTCCTGACCGCTGCCGGTTTCCGCTACTGGCAAATGTGCCCCCTTGGCCCAACCGGATTTGGCGATTCGCCTTACCAATGTTTTTCCGCTTTCGCCGGTAACCCTTACCTGATCGATCTCGGCGAACTTGTTGAGCTAAACTTGCTCAAGGCCGAGGATTTGGCTTCGTTGCAAGAATTGCCTACCGATCATGTCGAATATGGCGCATTGTACGAGGCATTTTGGCCAATTCTTGCCCTGGCGGCTCAGCGCTTTGCCGAAACCGGTTCAAAATCCCTGAGCCGATATGGTGATTTCGCCAAATTTCAGGCTGATAACGCGGTCTGGCTGGAATCCTATGCTGCATACCGCGCAACCAAGGCCCATTTCGACGGTAAACCATGGTTCGAATGGCCAAAGAAATACCGATCATTCGCTGATTGGAAGCAGTCAACCCTGGGCAAGAAATTGAGCGAGCAGATTGCCGCCGAAGTCTTTTATCAATACGTCTTTTTCGGCCAGTGGACTGCCTTGCGCAAATACGCGAACGACAAAGGTGTCGGCATGATTGGCGACGTGCCGATCTTCGTCGCCTTAGACAGCGCGGATGTGTGGGCAAATCACGGCATTTTCCAACTCGATGCCAGTGGCAAGCCGAAGTCGGTTGCCGGGGTCCCGCCCGATTATTTCTCCCCCCTCGGCCAGCTCTGGGGCAATCCATTGTTCGACTGGGATGCGCTCAAAAAGGACGGCTACGCGTGGTGGATCGAGCGCCTGAAAGCCAATTTCGCGCTCTACGACGTGGTTCGTATCGACCATTTCCGCGGTTTTCACGACTATTGGGCCATTCCCGCCAAGGCGGAAGACGCCCGCGGTGGCAAATGGAAAGACGGCCCGGGAATCGACTTCTTTAATAAAGTCAAAGCCGCCCTGCCCGATGCTCATTTGATTGCCGAAGACCTTGGCGAGCTCTCCGACGGCGTCCACGAGCTCCGCAAGGCGACCGGGTTGCCCGGGATGGCCATTTTACAGTTCGCTTTTGGCGGCGATGCCACGAACAGCTATTTGCCGCATAATCACGAGCAAAATAGCGTCGTTTACGCCGGAACTCACGACAACAACACGACCCTGGGCTGGTATTGGTCCGAGGGCGAGCACGTCCGCGATCACGTCCGCCGGTATCTCACCATTGGTGACGATGCGCCGCAGTGGGACTTCATTCGGGCGAGCTTGAGGTCCCCTTGCCGCTTGGCGGTGGTTACACTCCAGGATTTGCTCAATTTGGGCGAAGAGGCCCGGATGAACGCACCAGGATCGGCCCAGGGAAACTGGCAATGGCGCTACCAACCAGCTGATTTGGAACGACTTATCCGCGAAGTAGCCCCCTATTTGCTCGAACAAAACGCGCTCTACGGCCGAATCTAAGGTCGCATTTCAAGCGCCCTAAGGGCGATTTTAGCCTTGAAAGGAATGCTACTATCGGGCACGAGTTTTGCTTTTTCGCGAAATTAACAATTATGGGGCAAACCAGTGCCAACACTGAAGAACTTTCATTCGAGGACGCCCTGACGCGCCTGGAAACACTGGTCGACTCCCTGGAAAGCGGCGATATTGCCCTTGCCCAACTCGTTGAAAAATACGAAGAAGGAAGTAGCCTGCTCAAACTTTGTAACCGCAAACTAACGAACGCTGAACTGAAAATTGAACAACTGCGCCAAGATAGTGAGGAATCCGCGACGGGTGACGCCGCCAAATAGTTCCTCCGCCACAAGCGCTAGCTGACTGCTTTTTTACACATGGAATTACTCCCGCGCATCAAGGGCCCGGAAGACGTTAAGGCGCTCTCCCCGGATCAACTTCCCAAGCTCGCCGAAGAGATTCGCCAGGAAATCATCCAGGTGACCTCAGATAACGGCGGCCACATCGGCCCCAATTTGGGTGTCGTGGAGTTGTCCATCGCCCTTCACCGCCAATTTTCGACTCCCAAGGATCGCTTCGTTTTCGACGTCGCGCACCAAGGCTACGTTCACAAGCTGCTCACCGGCCGTTACGGTGATAAGTTCCGCAAAATCCGCTCCTCGGGCGGTCTTTCGGGCTTCCTGACCCGCGACGAGAGCGAGCACGACTGCTATGGTGCTGGCCACGCGGGCACCGCACTTTCGGCAGCCCTCGGCATGGCATCCGCCCGCGACCTTAATGGTTCCGACGAGCACGTTGTCGCAGTGATCGGTGACGCCGCCCTCACCTGCGGTATCACCATGGAGGCGCTGAACAACATCCGCCAGTCCACCAAGCGCCTGATTGTCATCCTCAATGACAACAAGTGGTCCATCGCTCCCAACGTCGGCGCGATCCCGAACTACCTCAACGAGCTTATTACCAACCCGGTCTACAATCGCCTGCACAACGACCTGGAGAGCTTCCTGGAAACAGTGCCCGGTGGCAATGCCATCCGCCGCATTGGTAAGAAAGTTAAGGCCGAAACGAAGGACTTTTTCAGCGATCAGGAGTCGTCTCTCTTCGAGAAGTATGACCTGCGCTACATCGGGCCGGTCGATGGTCATGACCTCGACATGCTCGACCAGTATCTTACCTTCGCGAAGAATTCCGAAGAGCCGGTCATCCTGCACGTCCTCACGACCAAGGGTAAGGGCTTTGACGCTGCACTCAACAACCCGGAAAAGTTCCACGGCACCAGCCCGTTCTGTCCGGAAACCGGCCAATCCAAGCCGAGCAAGCCCGGCAAACCACCTGCATATCAGGATGTCTTTGGCCGCGCCCTGGTGGACTTCGCCAAGAAGGACAAGCGCGTTGTTGGTATCACCGGTGCCATGCCTTCTGGAACTGGCCTGAAGTACCTGCACGACGAAGTGCCCGGTCAATACTTTGACGTCGGCATTGCCGAGGAGCACGCCGTGCTCTTTGCCTGTGGCCTCGCCACCAGCGGCATTAAGCCAGTCGTTGGCATCTATTCCACCTTCCTGCAGCGTGCCTACGACTGCATCATTCACGACGTCGCCCTTCAGGACCTCGACGTGATGTTCTGCATGGACCGTGCCGGCCTTTCGCCGAACGACGGCCCCACTCACCATGGTCTCTTTGACATCGCCTACCTCCGCCCCGTACCGGGTGCCATCCTGATGGCGCCGAAGGATGAGGACGAACTGGTCGACATGATGAAGACCGGCCTCGACCACAAGGGCGCAACCTTCATTCGCTACCCACGCGGTTCCGGTGTTGGCGTCAAAATGAAGGACGAGCCGGAAACAGTCGAAATCGGTAAGGCTGAACTGCTCCGCGACGGCGAAGATATCATGATCTGGGCCCTCGGGCCGATGGTTCACGACGCACTCAAGCTCGCGAGCAAGATTTCCGCCGAACAGGGCCTCAGCGTGGGTGTCACCAATGCCCGCTTCGCCAAGCCTATCGACACCGAGCTTCTGCTGGAACACGCGAAGTCCTGCCGCCTGATCGCCACGATCGAAGAAGGCGTGCTCAAGGGCGGCTTCGGCACCGGCGTCATGGAAGAAATTTCCGACGCAGGCCTGAACACTCCGGTGGCTCGCATCGGCTGGCCGGACAAGTTTGTCACCCATGGCAGCACCGTTGAGGAGCTTCGCGCGCAAAACGGCATGTCGCCCGCCGACATGGAAGCGACCATTCTCAACCGTTTCCGCGCCATCAAGGAAGAAGCCCCTGCAATCGAGCAAGGCGCAATCCAGTTCCCAAGCGGCAAGTAGGCACACGCGCCAAGCGCGTGAGAATTAAAGTTTAATGGTTAAAAATCAAAGGGGCTGCCGCAAGGCGGCCTTTTTTGCATCTCAGGGCAATCGTATAATCCATAACACACCAAACCGTTCGCACCCTTTAATCTTTAATTTTTAATCTTTAATCTCTTTAACCTCCCTCCATGTCCGACACTCTCCAAGGCGTCCTTGACCGTATCCTCTTTCACAACGAGGAGAATCACTACACGATTGGAGAGTTGAAGGCTGACGAGCACCGTGGGGGTGTCACGGTGGTGGGCAACCTGCCCGGCGTGCAGTGCGGCGAAACGCTCAAGCTTTCCGGCGAATGGGTTACCCACGCAACTCACGGCAAACAGTTTAAAATCAAAGACTTCGAGTCGAAGTTGCCCGCCTCCGCCTATGGGATCGAAAAGTATCTCGGCAGTGGCCAAATCCCCAAGGTGGGCCCAAAATTTGCCAAGAAGATCGTCGCCAAATTCGGTGCGGACACGCTGCGCGTCATCTCGGAGGAATCCGGACGTTTGCGGGAGATCCCCGGCGTCGGTCCGAAGCGTGTTAAGGAGATCAAGAAGGCCTGGGATGAGCAGTCCGCCCTGCGCGACGTCATGACCTTCCTGCAGACCTATGGCGTCGGCACGAACCTCTGCCTGCGCTTGATCCGCCAATACGGCAACGCGGCCAAGACGATCCTTCAGAACGATCCCTACCGCGTGGCGCGCGAGGTGCCCGGAATCGGCTTCAAGACGGCAGACAAGATTGCGGTCAACCTCGGCTTTGCCAACGAGAGCCATCAACGCATCGACGCGGGGGTGCAGTTTGCCTTGCAGGAGCTCGAAACCGATGGCCACACCGGCTTCCCTGTCAGCGAGTTGGTCAAGAAATCCAGCGTGATGCTCGACGTGGCCGAAGACCTCATTGCGCCACGTATCGATGCGCTGGTCGCGGGGTCTTTTCTCGTGAAAGAATCCGCACTCGATGGTGAGGATTTCATCCAACTGCCCGCCCTGCGACGCTCCGAGGTATCCATCGCGCAAGCGATTGCCGACCTAGCTCAAGCGCAGAGCGCCCTGCCCCCGATTAAAATCGATAAAGCCGTGGAATGGGCCGAACAGCGGGCCGGATTCTCATTTGCGCCGGAACAGGCCGATGCTGTCCGCGCAGCATTACGCTGCAAAGTATCGATCCTTACCGGGGGGCCAGGAACGGGCAAAACGACGATTCTTCGGGCGCTGGTGGATGTTCTGCGGGCTAAAAAGGTCCGGCTGACCCTGGCCTCGCCGACGGGCCGTGCCGCAGCCCGGATGGCCGAAAGCACCGGCGCGTATGCCCAGACCATTCACCGCCTGCTGAAGTTCGATCACGAGGCAGGCGGATTCGTCCACGGCGACGACAACCGCCTCAAAACGGACTTCATGATCGTCGACGAGTCATCGATGTTGGATTCGCGTCTGGCGTCGTCCCTCCTACGTGCATTACCGGAGTCCGCCCACCTGCTGCTCGTGGGCGACATCCACCAGTTGCCATCCGTCGGCGCAGGCGCAGTGCTCAGCGATATCATCGAATTCATCGAGGATAAACCCGCGGCACAAATGTCCGTTACGCGGCTAGGCAAAATCTTCCGTCAGGGCGCACGATCGGCGATTGTTACCACGGCGCATGGCATCATGCACAACCGCGCGCAGGCTCCGTTTGTGGTTAACCGCGTGGAAGACATCGATCCGGCGCAAGACCTTCATTTTCTCCACACCACCGATCCTGAATCAACCGCGCGCATGCTCACCGAACTCTGGCAAAAACACCTGCCACGATGGTTCAATTGGGCCGACCGCTTGATGGACATTCAGGTCCTTGCGCCCATGCACAAAGGCGCAGGCGGTGTGCAGCGCATCAATGAAGACCTCCCGGCCGCCCTCAACGCTGAGAGCAAAGGCATCATCTACGGCGGCACGAAATTCCGCGTTGGCGACAAAGTTATCCAAACGCGCAATAACTACGAGAAAGGCGTTTTCAATGGGGATCTCGGCCGGGTGAGCGCAGTAAACGCCGAGGCGGGCACGGTGGCAGTTGATTTCGATGGCAACGAGATCGACTACGAGCGCCCGGAACTACTCGACCTTTCCCTGGCTTATGCCATCACCATCCACAAGAGTCAGGGCAGTGAGTTTCCCATCGTCATTATCCCCCTGCTCAAGCAGCACTTCGTGATGCTCCAACGAAACCTGCTTTACACGGCTATCACTCGGGGCCGAAAAAAGGTATTCCTGGTCGGCGATCCAGCCGCTTACTCAATGGCAGTGCGCAACGTGGAAAGCCTGCGCCGTCTTACCGGTTTGGGGGCAAGGCTCCGCGATGTATTCGCCGGAGGTTGATTTCGTCTAGAAATGCTCTTTTTCAGATTAGGGGATTGTCCCGAGGCGAATACTGTGATTCTTTAATGAACGAATGTCCCGTTGTATCAGGATTGGCCTATCCCTACTGGCTTTGTTACTCGTTGCTGTGTACTTTTTCATGCACAGCGGTGAGCAATCGCAAGCAACTGCAATCCAATCGATTGCTGACTCGATGGTCGCTGCTGATTCGGACCATGCAGCCTGCCCATGTGGCGGTTCCCATGAGCAGCATGCGCATCCAAACGAAGTTTCAGCTGTAGCACATACCACTACGGAGAATTCCCATACGGCTGACCTGCGCGAATGGTTAAACCAGTGGCGTGCAAGCCCCGATGAAGCGAAGTTAGATGCGGGCCGTGCCTTGGCGGAAACCCGCCGCGATCACATGGCAAAGCTGATCGAGCATGACCCTGCACAAGCAGTGGCCAACATGCTGAGCTTTCAGGAATACCTTGATTTGCCAGCTGAAATCTACGCCATCATCGAGCAACCTTTCGCCGCCACAGCAAATGTCGACGCCTTCCCGCTCTGCCTGGACCCGAGCCATAACCATACCGACTCAACGCCCGAATTGACCTATGTCGCCGACTTGGGTGACGAGCGTGTGCGCCTCTACTTGCCACCGGCGCGTGCTGGCATGCAGTCCAAGCAGGCAATGCCCATTGGTGGACTCCAACTCGACGGCAAGGCTGCGCTTTTCCCCGAAGCCGCCCGCGAGTTATCGGCAGGAGAAGCCAAGGCAGCCCAGGAGTTGCTCGGGCTCACCCAACGAGGAGCCGCAACCGATACACACCTCGCTTTGATTGGAGATGAGCTTTGGGGAGAGTCCACCCTGCCCGGCATCGGGTTTGTTGACGCCTGTTTAACGCAAGCAGAGGAGTCGAACGGCCCCACCAGCGTTCAATCGGTCATGCAATTACTTGAAGACGGCGAGCTCGATGAAGCCTCCCTGGCGCAGTCGCTGGAGGTAGCCGCCTCCCTGTGGACTGAGACGCCGAAGCGCGTTCTGTTTGTTCGCGTAAATTTCAACAATCTAAGCGGTGTGGAATCCGCCAGTTCGGTCCATAACAAGTTGGCCAAAAGTTCCTATGAGCTTCAGCGCATGTCCTACGGTAAAACGTGGTTGTCGACGACACATGTGACCGATACAGC
>JBNNDZ010000310.1:0-2612 GCA_050285865.1 Puniceicoccales bacterium | reverse complement strand
TAACCGGCGCACGACCACGATACTTCGGCAGGTAGGAACCATGCAAATTAAACGCGCCCAACGGGGCCGACTCCAGCAACCACACCGGCAGCATATTGCGGTAGTAAAACGAGAAAATCACATCCGGTCGAAGCTCCTCGTGCAGTAAGCGCTCGTGCTCCGCGCGAGAAATTCTCTCCGGCTTATAAACCGGCACTCCATGTGCCGCCGCGAGCTCGGCCACCGAAGGAAACCACTGCGCTTCCCGGGGGTTATCCTTGTGCGTCAACACGCCGACCACCGCGCAACCTCGCTCCAGCAACAGCTTCAGGCAGCTATGGCCGACATCACTGTAGGCAAAAACGAGGACGCGTGGTGCCGCCATCTACTCGCCCTTTCCGAGATCCGCGCGAATGATTGCACCGCCAAGCCGGTTTTCGCGAATCGCCGTGGCGACCTGCGTGTAAGTGCTCAACATGTGCTCGAAAAAGCCCTCCGGCGTGTGCTTTTTAATTTTCTTTTCCTTCTCCACAATGCGGTCGATGAGCTGGTTATACCAGTCAGCAAAGTGCGGGTGCAGCGGCTCAATGGTAAACATGCGCCAGCCATTATGCTCCAGCATACGTTCGATCCGATCGAGCTTGACCGGGTTCGGAATCAACGGTTCGCCATTTTCCAGAATCGGCTCACTCTGGTAATCGCCGCGGTCCACGTAATCAAAAATCGCAAGCTTGGCATCGGGCTTGGCAACCTTCGCCATTGCCCGCAATGCGCCCTCCTGATCGGAAAATGCATAAAACGCATTGAAGCTGACCACGATATCGAAACCGGGCTCAACCAGCTGATCTGCCTCGGCGACATCGCCATGAACGAAATTGCAGCGCGGATACGTTTCGTTGGCGTAAATGACCGAGCCCTTGGAAATTTCGATCCCGGTGACCTTCCCCCAGCCCTCGTGGCGAATCGCATCCGCCGTCGCGCCAAGCCCGCTGCCCGCATCGAGCACGCGTTTACTGGGATCGCGTGGGAGTTGCTTAAACACCATGTCGATCGACTCACGGTCCCCCGCATGCGCAAAGTCAGCCTCTCGCACCAGGGCCAACGCTTTCTTGCCATCAAGGCTATTCAAAGTAAAGGGCAGTTGATCGCTCATATCCCCCTGATGTAGCGCCAAAGTTCGCGCAGTGTAAAGCTTTCAGAAAAGCCCTACCCACCCACACGGACAACGCGGTAGCCGCGGGCGGTGAGTTCCGGCTCGACGGCGTCGCGGACGTCGCCCTGCAGTTCGACCATTTTACCCTGAATTTTGCCGCCGCAGCCCAGGCGCTTCTTAAAGTGTGCCAGCATCGCGTCGAGCTCTTGCGGGCCGGTGGTGTTCATGCCTTCGCCGGAGAGGATCGTGACCACCTTACCGCCGCGGCCACCCTTTTGACGCTGCAAGTCCACGCGGCCACGCTTTTTCGGCACGGCTTTCTTCGCGGGCTGGGCGGGCGGCGGGGTCGGCTTGGCGGGGGCGTCCGGCAGGCCAGCGCCGCTTAGTGCGGCAAAGGGATTACTGGCGAGTTCATCGCCGCCGTCGGTGCTGATCTTCTTCTTGGACATAGAAATTATTGGTAGGGAGGCCTGGCCTCAGGCCTCCGGATCGAAATGGGTTGGGCAAAATGTGAACGAATATAAAGAACAATGCTCGTTGGACCAGTGTGACGCGGCGGAGGCTTGAGGCCAAGCCTCCCTACCCTGTGTGCGTTGGGCTGGCGTGACGGGGCGGAGGCTTGAGGCCAAGCCTCCCTACCTTTGTTGGTATGGCTAGTGGCGGCCCGAGCAGCCGCCGGGGGGCATTTTCTCGGCTTCGCCGTGCAGGTAGGCCAGGGCCTTGCCATAGCTGCGGCGCTCAAGGAAGTGTGCGAGTCGCGGATCGAGGTCGCGCTGGTGCTCGCGGTGGAAATCATCCAGATCGCGGATTACCTCGCCCACGGGGCGGGTTTTCTGGTCCAACGATTCCAAATGCTTACGGAGTTGATCAAGATTGCTCATGGATTTACGCCCTTTAAGTTTGCGAAAAATCACCCATAAGTCTATTTCAACCAGTTATAAAACCCGAAAAAAGCGCGACTTAGCCAACTTTTGCGCGTAGCCGCTGCATTTTTTGCACAACCCGACATTTTTCGCCAACTACCCTCATTTGATGGACGCCGCTCTCGTCAAAGCCTGTGAATCGTTCTCGGAAGGCCGCCTGGATTCCGCGCTGGGATTCCTTTCCCCGAACGTATTGTGGCGCGTCATGGGTGACCGCGATTGCGAGGGCCATGAGGCGGTGCAAAACTTTTGCCAGGAGATGACGGCCAATGGCTGCCCGGACCTGCAAAACATGCAAACGACCATCGGCGAACGCACGGTGGTCATCGAAGGGGCCGAAAATAAGCCCGGCGGCATCCTTTATTGCGACAGCTTTACCATCGATGGCGGCGCGATCACGGAGATCCGCTCCTACTGCGCCGTGCCCTCGAACTAAATTTCCCAACCTAATTCATTCATGAAAAGCCTCGGCATTGCCAACCGCTGGAACGCGGACCTGATCGACCAAAACTACGCACAATGGCTCGATAACCCCGACACGCTCGATGAGCACTGGC
>JBNNDZ010000309.1:0-3376 GCA_050285865.1 Puniceicoccales bacterium | reverse complement strand
CCGCCGCCGTCGCCTGCCACAGATGTTGAGCAGGAAGTCTGGCAGCGTTCGGCGCAGCTTCTCTTGTTCTCTATTATCAAAGTGACTGAAGTTGCTGTCCAAGGGATGCGGGAGCGTGGCTGGGGGCGAGTTTTGGCAATCGGCTCATCTGGAGTGCTTCAGCCAATTCCTAATCTGGCTGTATCCAACACTATTCGAGCCGCTGTTGCAGGGTTTTGCAAGACACTCTCGGCAGAGGTTGCTGGAGATGGTGTGACAGTCAATATGATCCTGCCAGGCAAGATCGATACCGACCGGGTGAAGCAGCTTGATACAGCCCGTGCAGGCCGAGAGGGTAAAGATCTGACACAGGTACGCGCTGAAATTGCCGCATCTCTCCCGATCAAGCGCTACGGACGCCCTGAAGAATTCGCCTCGGTTGCAGCGTTTCTTCTGTCGGAGCCCGCCGGTTATGTGACTGGCCAAATGACCCGCGTTGATGGCGGTATGATCCGGAGTATCTGAACTATGTCCAACCATGATGTTAAAACGCCACGCGTTGTACAGTCCAATGCCCGTCACGGTGGACGTATCTTGGCCGACCAACTTGCTATCCTTGGCGCACAAAAGGTTTTCTGCGTGCCAGGAGAGAGTTTTCTGGGCCTGTTAGACGGACTTTATGATCATCGTGACGAAATCGAGGTGATTACATGTCGTCATGAGGCCGGGGCCGCGAATATGGCGGATGCCTATGGTAAATTGACGGGGAAGCCTGGCATTTGTGCTGTGACACGGGGGCCGGGTGCGACCAATGCATCAAATGGCGTCCATACCGCATTTCAGGACAGTACTCCTATGATCGTTCTGATCGGGCAGGTAGCCACTGAGATGATGGATAGAGAAGCATTTCAGGAAATGGACTATCGCCGCATGTTCGGTGAAATGGCCAAATGGGTTGCTCAAATTGACGATATCACTCGTATCCCAGAATACCTGTCTCGTGCGTGGCATGTCGCCCAATCGGGGCGTCCGGGCCCCGTCGTTCTCGCTCTGCCCGAAGATGTGTTGGCGGAATATGCGGATGTGGCTGATGCCCGTCCGGTACAGATTGGCAGAAGCGCACCAACAGCGGAGGCTATGGAGCGTCTAGAAAGCCTTTTGAGGGCTTCGAAAGCCCCTCTTTTGCTGCTTGGCGGACCAAATTGGGATGCGGAAACAGCCCAACTTGCCGGACAGGTGGCTACTCATCTGAACCTACCAGTAGTGACAAGCTTTCGGTGCCAAGATTATATCGACAACGGCCATCCTAATTACGGTGGTGTCGTGGGTATCGCTCCTTCACCAGCATTGCGCCACAAGATCCGCGAAGAGGTCGACCTTCTGATCACCATCGGCAGCCGGTTGGGAGAGATGACCACGCAAGGCTACACCTTGGTCGATATACCGCTCCCGCAAATGGGGTTTGTCCATGTTCATCCCGGTCCGGAGGAGTTGGGGCATGTATATGCCTCTGACCTTCCAATCAATTCTGCCCCAAGCGAGTTTTTACAGGCATGCCTAAAAATGAGCACCGGTGTAGGACATTGGGATAAAGCATGGACGCAAGGCTTCCGACAGGCTTACGAGGCATTTTTGCAGCCAACCGAGGTGCCAGGTGATTTGAATATGGGGCGAGTGATTCAACACCTTTCCAAAGTTCTGCCCCAAGACACAGTGTTTACCAACGGGGCTGGCAATTATTCCGTTTGGCTACACCGGTTTCATGCGCACCGCGCCTATCGCACTCAACTTGCGCCCACCAGCGGATCTATGGGTTACGCTGTCCCTGCAGCAATCGCTGCAAAACTGGAGGCTCCCGATCGAACGGTTGTCAGTGTGGCCGGAGATGGCTGTTTTCTGATGACCGCACAAGAGCTTGCAACTGCCCGCAAATATGGTCTCGCAATCATTTATCTTGTGGTCAACAACGGGATGTATGGAACGATCCGTATGCATCAGGAACGGAACCATCCGGGGCGTGTGATTTCGACCGAACTGATAAATCCCGATTTCGTAGCTTACGCTGGATCGTTCGGCATCCCTGGAGAAGTCGTCACCCGCACCGAAGATGTCGCGGCGGCTGTAGAACGGGCTCGCAACTCTAAAGCAGGCTATTTGATCGAGCTTCAAGTAGATCCTGAGGCCTTGACACCCAATCAAACCCTGAGTGCGGCACGAACGCAGGGCGAACATAAGGAGGTTAAGGCATGATCGTTGAAGAACGTATCTATTCGCTGAACATCGGTGCAGTTCCTCTTTACTTGAAGCAATACGAAGAAGAAGGGCTGGAAATCCAGCGTCCAATCTTGGGCCGAATGGTTGGATATTTCTCTACTGAAATCGGTCCTTTGCACCAGATCGTACATATGTGGGCCTATAAAGACCTGGCCGAAAGGTCAGAACGTCGGGCTCGGTTAATGGCTGATCCAAGGTGGAAAGAATATGCCTTGAAAACCAGACCCTTACAGATCAGGCAAGAAAACAAAATTCTGATCCCTGCACCCTTTAGCCCTTGGGCAATAGATGATCCTGCACTGGATATGGCGAAGACAGCTGAATAATGGAGACGCACATGATTGATCTTTATACATGGACTACCCCAAACGGCCGTAAGGTCTCTATTTTACTCGAAGAGTTGGGCGTCCCTTATAACGTACATCCTATCAATATTGGTCAAGGGGATCAGAAGACTCCCGAGTTTTTGAAAATCGGCCCAAACAATAAGATTCCAGTGATTGTTGATCATGACGCGGGTGTAAGCCTGATGGAATCCGGTGCAATTATGTGGTATTTGGCTGAAAAATATGGAAAATTTCTTCCTCAAGACCCGGCCGCTAAGATCAAAGTCATGGAGTGGCTCATGTGGCAAATGGGAGGCTTGGGGCCGATGGCTGGACAATCTCACCATTATCTTCACTTTAATCCTGGCAAGGCAGAATATGCCGAGCAGCGGTTCACGGATGAGGTGAAACGCCTTTATTCCGTCCTGAACACGCAACTTGAAGGGCAAGATTATATTGTGGGCGACTATTCCATCGCTGACATGGCGTGCTGGCCATGGGTGTCACGCTATGAATGGCAGAACATTGATCTTGCTGATTACCCAAATGTGCGCGCCTGGTATCAGCGGTTGTTGGCACGCGAAGCCGTACAAAAGGGATATCACGTCCCCAAGGTCATGGGTGAAATTCCTCAAGGCTAAGATCTAAACGAATCCGGACGCAATGTGCGCCAAAAGGCCGGGTTGAATAGGGCTATTCTCAATCAAGGCCGGCATATCTTTGGAGCTTTACTCAGCTACAAGCTGAAAGAACGGGGCGGTGAACTGATAAAGGTTCCCGCCCGACACACGAGCCAA
>JBNNDZ010000308.1:0-4101 GCA_050285865.1 Puniceicoccales bacterium | reverse complement strand
CTGGCCGATCTTCGCCAACGTTGTCCTGGCGGACGAAATTAACCGCACGCCGCCGAAGACTCAGGCCGCGCTGCTGGAATCGATGGAAGAGCGTCAGGTGACGGCTGCGGGCGAAACGCACAAGCTCGCGCCGCCGTTCTTTGTCCTCGCGACCCAGAACCCGATTGAGCTGGAGGGCACCTACCCATTGCCCGAGGCGCAGCTCGACCGCTTTTTGCTGAACACCGTCATGGACTACCTACCCGTCGAGGACGAGGTGGCGATGGTGTCGGCGACCACTTCGCCCGATCGGGACAAGCCGCAAGCCGTTCTGACCGGCCCCGAGATCGAGGAAATTCAGGCGCTCGTGCGCTCGGTCCCGGCGGCCTCGGATGTCGTCCGTTACGCGGTGAACCTCGTTTGTGCGACGCGTCCCACGCTCGCCAACGCCTCCACGCTGGCGAAGGAAAAAATCAAATGGGGGGCGGGCAGCCGCGCCTCGCAGGCGCTCGTGCTCGCCGGTAAAGCCCGCGCGCTGATGGACGGCCGTTTCAACGTCGCGATCGAAGACATCAAGGCGCTGGCGAAGCCGGTATTGCGGCACCGCGTCATCCCGAGCTTCCACGCCGAAGCCGAAGGCGTCACGAGTGATCAGTTGATTGGTGAAATTTTGAAAACCGTGGAGGGGTGACGTGGAGGTTTCTCACGGAGGGACAGAGGCACAGAGAGGGCTTTCACGCGAAGGCGCGAAGGCGCGGAAGGAAGCTGAGTCTTTTGGTACTGGGGCGCGTTGGTCGTGGAGAAGGACGACGACTCTAGGCTTTCATGACTAACAATTTTAAATTTCTCTTCGCGCCTTCGCGCCTTCGCGAGAGACCCTCAGGCATCCCACCCAACTCCGCATTCCGCACTTCGCATTCCGCATTCGAATCATGCCCACGCCCGTAAAAGACCTCCTCGATCCGGCGCATCTGTCGCAGATTGCGAATATGCAGTTGCTGGCGCGGACGGCGGTGGAGGGGTTTCTCAGTGGGATGCACCGGAGCGTGTTTCACGGGTTTGGAACGGAGTTTTTGCAATACCGGAACTACTCCCCAGGCGAGGACCTGAAATACCTCGACTGTAAAGTGCTCGCGCGCAGCGACCGGATTTACAGCATGGTCTATCAGGTGGAGACAAACATGAACGGCACGCTGCTGCTCGATTGCTCGGGGTCGATGGACTACCGGGGCGACCGCGCGCCGTGCACGAAGTTCCATTACGGCGCGATGATCGCCGCGTGCATCGCATATCTGGCGGGGCGGCAGGGAGACAATGTCGGGCTGTTTGCCTATAGCGACGAGCTTCTGGAAGCCGTGGAGCCCGGGCATCGCAGCGGGCAGTTGAGCCGCGTCATGCATGCGCTGTCACGGCTCAAACCGCACGGTGCCGCCGCCCATCAGCGCACCCTCGACAACCTGACGCATCCCTTCAAGCACCGCGGCATCGTGGTCCTCATTTCCGACATGCTGGAGGCCGAAGACGAATTACCGCCGCTCCTGCGCAACTTCCGTTACCGCCACTGCGACGTGATTGCGCTCCAAGTTCTCGACCCCGACGAGCTGGACCTCCCGCAGCCACAGGTAACACGCTTTAAGGACATCGAGGCGGGCCGCGAAGTCATCGCCTGGCCGGAAAGTGTCCGCCACGACTACACGCAGCGGATGAACCAGTTCCTTGACGCGCTCCGCACCGGCTTTTTCAAGAACCAGGTCGACTACCTCCAACTCCAAACCACCGATAGCCTGGGCCTCGCCCTCGCCCAATACCTGCACCACCGGACGCTGTGAGGGCATGGTTTCGTGAATTGCTAATTTGCCAAGGAGTGTTAAGTCTTTTGATATGAGCACACGTTATTTAACCGCTGAAGATGGTCGCCGGACGGATGTTGTCCTGCCTGTCGATGAGTACGAAGCCCTGCTGGAGGATCTGCACGACCTCGCCGTTATCGCGGAACGTAAGGATGAGCCCAGTTCTCCCCTGGATGAAGTGATTTCGCGCCTCAAGGCGGATGGGCTCCTATAGTGTTCAGTTCAAGCGCTCGGCGGAAAAGGACCTGCGTAAGATAGACCGGACCTTTCTCCCGGCCATCGTGTCGAAGGTCCAACTGCTCGCGACTGATCCGCGTCCACCCGGTGCTCGCAAGCTGCAGGGGTCAGAGCGATCTTATCGCATCCGAATCGGCGACTATCGCGTAGTTTATGCGGTAGAAGATGAGATTCGCGTCATTTCGATTGAAAGAATCGCCCATCGCAAAGACGTTTATCGCTAATGCAATTATTACCCCGCGCCACCTCCGCAAAATGTCGGTTTTCGACACTTTTTGGCGATGAAACAACAAATTTTGTCCACCGAAAAGCCAGTTCACCCCACCTAACCGACTAAGGACCAAGGACTAAGGACAACGGACTTCATGAACTCCCACCACGAACCAAGGCACGCCGAATGTTAACATTCGGCTCACCTATCTTTCTTTGGGCGCTGGCGGCACTCGCGGCACCGGTGATCGTGCATTTGATCAACCGGGAGCGGGCGGTGGTGAAGCAGTTTCCGTCGACGCGGTTCATCGAGCCCTCGAAGTTGCCGCAGGAGGGGCGGCGACGTTTAAGGGACTTGCTGTTGCTGCTGTTGCGGATGCTGGTGTATGCGGCGGTGATCCTCGCGCTGGCGAATCCGCGTTGGGTGAGCGAGTCCGCGCCGGTGCCGGTGGAAACTGCGACGCCAACGGCGATTTTCGTGGTGGACGCCTCTGCGAGCATGGGGCAGCGCGGGATGGACAACCGCCTGCGCACGGCGCTGAGCCAATTTGTCGACGGACTGCCTGCGGGCACGCGGATCGGCATGGTGGTTTACGACGACCAACTTCGCGCGGTGGTCCCGCCGAGTAGTGACCGCAGTTCGTTGGTCCAGGCATTTGATGGCGCGAAGCGGACCTATGACCGGGCGGGCCAACCTTCCGTCGGATTGGCTGAGGCCGCGCGCCTGCTGGATGGGCAGCCGGGTGAGGTGATTGTGTTTTCTGATTTTCAGGCTTCGGACTGGCAGAGCGCCACGGCACCGCGCTTGCCCCCGGGCACGGAGCTGGAGCTGGTTTCGTTACGTATTGAGCCTGAGCGCAACGTGGGAATTCAGTCCGTGTCGGTCTTTCCGGCGAGCGACGGCAGCCTGCGCATTTACGCCCGCGTGCGCAACGACTGGACGGAAACCGTGCCGGTGCGACTCTCATTGGCGCAAGGAGAGGCGTCCGTCGAGGCCGACCTGCCCGCCGGCGCTTCGGAACTGGTGACACTCGTCGTGCCGGCCGATTTAGCCCCGGAGAATGGCCGCGCCGCCCGGCTCGATCTCGAAGTGCGCAGCGACGAATCGTGGCCGGACGAGAATCGCTATTATGGCGACGACCGGTATTATTTCTGGCTCGGGGGCTCGGCGGGATTCGTGATCGGTGCGATGGTTCCGGCCGGGGAGGAACCGGAAAAATTGCGTGAGGCCAGCTTTGTCGCGCGGGCCTTTGAAGTCGGTGATGATTCCGCCGCGCAGCAATTTGACTTTGTCGCCATTAAGAGCGATGACGCCGATTGGCCAAGCGTGATCGATACGCTTTACCTGCCCGGCACGGGGGCTTATTTTAACGAGGAAGCCTGGGCGCGAGTGCGGGAATTCGTCGAGGATGGCGGTGTGCTGTTGGTGACGCCGAGTAAGGCCTCGCCGAGGCTTTTCCGGGGAATGCGCGAGGCGGGTATTTCGCAGTCGGCTTACGTGGGCAAGCCGCGCCGTGCGCAGGACCGCGCGGACATTTACCGGATTGGCCAGCTGCCGAAGGGAGGGGCATTGGCGAACGTGTTTGACGAAGACGCCCGCGAGGACCTTTACCTGACGGACATCTACGAATATTGGCGACTCAATGCCGGGGCCGAAGCGGAGGTGATTCTTGAAACTGAAACCGGCGATCCGCTGCTCCTGCGTGAGCGTGTGGGCGACGGCGTGGTCATTATCAGCGCGGTGGATTTCGACACCGCTGCGACGGACTTGCCGCTGCGCAACTCGTTCGTACCGCTGCTCTGGGAGCTGCTTGGTGAGTCGGTC
>JBNNDZ010000307.1:0-2650 GCA_050285865.1 Puniceicoccales bacterium | reverse complement strand
GGTTTCTTCTGGCAGGCCGAGGTTCTTGCGGGCTTCATCGATGAACTTCACGCCTGCTTCGCCGTGGGCCTTTTGGGTGCCGGCGACTTCCGGGATACCGCGGCCGATTTCCGTTTTCAGGATAATCATCTTCGGCTTGCCGTTGTCATTGGCCTTGGCCTGCTCGTAGGCCGACACGATTGCGCCGATGTCGTTACCGTCGGTCAGTGTGACGACGTCCCAGCCGTAGGACTCATAACGCATCGCGGTGTCTTCGGACTGCGTCTTGGTCGCCATGGCGTCGAGGGTGACGTCATTGGAATCGTAGAAAAGAATGAGGTTATCCAGACCAAAGCGGCCCGCGTAGGCACTGGCTTCGGCGGCGACACCTTCCTGGAGGCAGCCGTCACCCGCGAGGCAAACCACGTGGTAGTCGAGGATCGGATCCTGAGGGTCGTTGAAGTTGGCCTGGAGCATTTTGCCGGAAACGGCGTAGCCAACTGCGTTACCGACACCCTGGCCGAGCGGGCCAGTGGTGGACTCGACACCGTCGGTCTCACCGAATTCCGGGTGGCCGGGGGTGATGCTGTGCAGTTGGCGGAAGTTCTTCACCTGCTCGATCGGCAGGTTGTATCCGGCAAGGTGCAGCCAGGAGTAAAGGAACATCGACCCATGTCCAGCGGACAGGATAAAGCGGTCGCGGTTGATCCACTTGGGTTCGTCCGGATTGATCTGCAGGGCGTGGCCGTAGAGCACGGCACCCAGCTCGGCAGTTCCGAGAGGCAGGCCCAGGTGGCCGGACTTCGCGGCGGCCACAGCGTCCATTGCAAGTCCGCGTGCTTCGAGCGCGGCGCGGGTAAGAGCATCAGTATTCAATGACATGGTGACCTTCCGGTTTACCGTATTCTCGCCGAATGGGAAGAAAAACTTATACCCGGGCCCGATGTTGCTGGATTGTTACCTGCCTTGGAGGGGCATTACAGACTATTGACCCTGTTGCTTTTGGTAGGCAGCAACCATGGCGTTTTCGATGGTTTGAGGGCTGTAGCCACCGATGATTCTGTCGCCGATCTTGAAGGCCGGCACGCCCGTGGTGTTCCATTCCTGCTTATAGCGACGGCCGGCGCTGGACTTCTCCACGTCGTATTCGACGTAGTCGATGCCCTCGGATTTCATGAATTGCTTGGCCTTGTCGCACCAGCCGCACCAGTCGGCGGTGAGCATTTGGACCTGAACCGTCTTCTTAGCTTCGGCAAATTCGTCCACTGGGACTTCCGGCACAGGGATGCCGACCGTTTTCTTGGGCGCGCCCACGAGCTTGAGGCCGGCGAGTGCGGCTTGGCTGCTTGCGCTCAGCGTATCGAGCTGGATCGTAAAGGCTTGCCCGTCGGCGGCACGAATGACGTCCACCGTGTCGCCACCCATGCTCACGACTTCGCAGTCGAGCTCGCGCCCAGTCTTGTCGGTCAGCACGATGCGGTTGTCGATGACTGCGGCGGCTTCAGCCTGTAATTCCTCATTTTGCGAGTAATGATACAGGCCGTAACCAATTCCGGCGAATGCGATAAATAGCAGTAAATATTTCATAGCGAATCCTCATACAACTATTGTTGTATGGCTGAGCCGTTGGCGAGGGAAAATCGCCTCATGAGGCGCATTTGGGGTGCGTATTATTCGGCCTTCACCCTGGTCAACGAACCACTCAAAAGCAGCATTTTGCGACGCACGCCTTTGGTGTAATCCTCGTAGCCCTGGATTTTGAGCGTCGGTTGGCCATCGACGCTGGTAAATGACTCTTCGATGGCCGTGCGGGTGAAATCTTCGGTGTTTACCGGATTCCAGCTCACTTTTTTCCCGTCTTGAGAAATCGTTCCCAGATAGACGCGTTTTACGTCGTTCTCCGTGACTTCGCTGGCCAGGCGTCCGCGCCAGAAATAGCTCTTCGATTGCGAAATATTGATTTGCTCGCCTTCGGAGTAAATGGATTGGTTGACGAGCACTTGGGTGTCGCCTGCTTGCTCCCATTCATAGGTCATCTGCACCTCCAGTGCTTTCAACACCTGGCCTTCCATGGTGCTGATGGAATACTTGCCCTCCCAGGTGCCGACAAACTGCTCCAGGAATGCGTTAACCGTCTCAACGGAATAGCGCCCGGTCTGTGCGCCGCTGGCTTCAATGGCCGAGGCTGCGGTAGGCGCGTTTCCGGTATTCGTCGTTTGCGCGTCACCAAACGAGGTGTGGGCAAGGGCGAAGGCGGTGGTTAGCGTGGCAATGGTGCGGAATGAAAATCGGGAAAACATGGCTGCATGCTGTCGACACGATACGGCATTGCAAGTTCCTCCGCAGCTTCGTAGGAAATACCCATGAATGACGAAACGGCCACCGTTGAGACGCTCAAGCGCAAGGTCCACGATTTCGCCGTCGCGCGGGACTGGCTACAATTCCATTCCCCGAAAAATGTCAGCATGGCCCTCGCGGCGGAGTCCGGCGAGCTCATGGAACACTTCCTGTGGACTGATTCCGAGGCGTCTCACGCACGCGCCCGGGACGAGAAGCGCCGTGACGATATTCGGGATGAATTGGCGGACATCGTTATCTACGCCCTGGAGTTTGCGAACGTAACCGGCATCGACTTGGCGTCAGCCATCGAAGCCAAGATGGCCCAGAACGC
>JBNNDZ010000306.1:0-6932 GCA_050285865.1 Puniceicoccales bacterium | reverse complement strand
CGACGCTCTTCCGATCTCATAATTCCAAACTTTGCCACGCAAAGTCCGGCTACTCCTCGCCCACTTTCTTGCGCTTGTTGGGGTTGACGTAGATTTTAATGTCGGCCTGTTGGTCACCGATGATTTTCTGTGCGCGGCGGAGGGCTTTAGCGGTGGAGAGCGTCGGGTTGGATGCCTCGTCACTGAACACATTTTCCGGGTTCAGCACTTCGAGGATACCGGAATTGGTAAGCGTGCGCATGCACTCGGGACGGCACTCGCTAAGGATGAGTGTGCGGTCCTTGTCGTTCATGTAGCCCACTAGTTCTTCAATCGCCATCGCGGAGGTGGCGTCGAGGTGGCGGGCATTGCGCATTTTGAGGACGACGATTTTCAGGTTCGGCTGTTCGCAAACGCGGCGCATTTGCTCGTCGAAAATTTCGGCCGCACCGAAGAACAAATCTCCCTCAACGTGGACGATGGAAATCTCGGCCGTTTGCTTTTCCGGCTTTTCTGAAAGTTGCGAGAGGTGCCCCTCTTCGTCGAAGCCGTACTCGGCCAGTTCAGGTGTCGCCGCCTTGCGCAAAAAGAGAATGATGCTGAGCCCCGCGCCCATGTAAATCGCGGTGTCGAGCGGGATCAGTAGGCCTGCGATGCACGTCGTGTAAAACACCGCCGCGTCACTGCGCGTGGCCTTGGTCACAATGTGGATCGCGTGGCGATTGAACAGTCCCACGCCAATGAAGATCACGAGCACCGCGAGCACCGACTGTGGAATAAATTTAATCAGCGGCCCTAGGGCAAATGCACCCGCGGCGACCATCACCCCGTTCATCAGGGAGGCTACCGGCGTTTTGCCTCCACTGGCCCACGAGAGCTGTGAGCGCGTCAATGACCCCGAAGCGGGCATACCGCCAAAAAAGCCACAGGCGACATTGGCCGCACCGATGGAAAACATCTCCTGGTTGCCGTCCAATTTTTCACCGGAACGCGCGGCCAGGCTCTTGCCAATGCTCGTGCCCTCCAGCACACAGAGCAACGCAATCGCGAGCGCGACGTTGGCGAGTTTGGCAATTTCATCGAAGTCCCAACTGGGGAAGGAAACCGGCCAGTCCGAGGCATCAATCGCCTGCAACCAGCGGATGTGTTCCCCTGACCAAATGCCATTGCCCGACTCCGCCGCCACAACCGCGCTCTCCCCGACCTCAGCGACGGACGGGGCGGAAAATTGGTAATCAGGGTCGGCGATATGCGTTGTCACCACCGCAATCAGCGACACGGCAATGAGCGTGATCGCCACGTTGGGCAGGGTCCGTAATTTCTTTTGCAGGACGAAGTATATCACCGCCGTGCAGCCGCTGAGAATGGTCGACTCCACATGGAGTTCCGGCAGGTGCTTCACGGTCACAATCAGCTTCTCGAAGAAGGTCGTCGCATTTTCTTTTTCTTCCTCGGTGAAAACAATGCCCAGCGCGTTCTTGGCCTGCCCAACAATAATCAGCAGCGAAGCCGCCGTGATGTAGCCAGTGACCACCGTTCGCGACACGTATTGGATCACGCTCGCCACCCGCAGGTACGCCCCCACGACGAGGAAGAAGCCGATCATGACGAGTAGCATCGGCATCATGGCGGCGCGGGCGGACTCATCCACTATACCGAGCGCCGCCAACGCAGAAGCCAACGTGACCGAGGTGGCATTCGTCGGCCCCAAGGTAATGAAGCGTGACCCGGCGAAGAAAGACGCAACAATTGCCGCCACCGCTGAGCCATAAATCCCGTATTGAATCGGCAAACCGGCAATGAGCGCGTAGGCCATGCCTTGCGGAAAGGCCAGCAGCGCGACGTTCAGACCCGCACTAAAATCGCCACTAGCCTCCTTAGCCCCATAGCCACGCAGGTGTTTGCGCAACGGGAAATAGTCCAGTTGGTTTGCCTGCTTCAGCCAGCGCAGCGTAGATTTGACTCGATTAATACTCAGGTTCAAGCCCCGAACTTAAACTCCTCATTCCCAACATGAAAAGCCGAAAAAACTATCGTGAAAATCAAATTCCTGATTACGTCATTGGCACAATGGCCGTAACCGATTCCCGAAAAGAACATTGGCCAACCAGCAAACCGGCTATATAGCACTTAACATCCCGCAACCTACAAACAGTAATCAAACCATGCGCTCCGATATCTTCCGCGAACAAGTCGCCAAGGACCCGAATAATCAACTGTTCCGCTTCAGCCTGGGACAGGCCCTCTTTGACGAAGGCAAATACGAAGACGCCCAAGAACACCTTCTTTTTTGTCTGAACAACCGCGACGACTGGATGATGCCACGCATCCTGCTGGGCAAGGCGTTGATCGAAACCGGCGAACCAGAGGCCGCCAAACCCATTCTAACCGACGCATTGAAACTTGCGGAAATCCAACACCACGAGGACCCCGCTGAAGAACTGCGCAAAATCCTGGCTGATCTGGATTAGTCTGTGCGTGGTGCTTAGTTGTTCGTGCTTGGTGCTTGATTAATACTGTAGCTATCTTCGACAACTATGCACCAAGCACCACGCACCAAGCACTAGGCACCAAGAACTAAAAAACTCATGCGGGTAGTCCTCACCAGTCATGGTTCCACGGGCGATATTGTCCCGCTGGTTGCTTTGGGGCAGGCGCTGAATGAGGCCGGACACCGCTGCGTATTTGCCGCCAGTCCGCTGTTTAAGGACTTAATCGAAGGCGCTGGGGTGGCATTTGAACCCGTGCCACCGGAATGGTCCCGTGCGGACGCCAGCGAGGCCATGCGCATGCTCGCCCGCGCCTCCACGCCGCTCAAGCAGTTGAAGGATATCTACGCCTTCGGATTGCCTTATCTGGACGAATACATCGAGCGCATCGCCGAGCTGACTCAGGGCGCAGACCTACTGGTCGGCTCGTATCTATACCCATTTTTGGAAGCTGTGGCTGAGCGCGCCGGGGCGAAATTTGCCGTTGCCACTTACGCCCACAACGCCGTTCCGACAAAGGACAACGCTCCCCTGCCCGGCCTTGAACTACCGTGGCTGCCAACGACCTTGGGTGAGGCGTGGCGCAAAGGGTGGTGGAAACTGGCAGACTTCGCCGTCGCGCGGACGCTGAACCAGGTCATCGGGCAAAAACTAAAAGCCCATGGCATCCCGCCGGTGAAGTCGTTCTTTCGTCGTCCCGCACCGCTGGCCTTGGTGACCGTGTCGGAGAAGCTGTTTGCGCCGCCAACTACTCGCATTGATCCGCGTTTTCACTTTACCGGTTACTGGCGCTACCAGACGGCACCAAACGAGGCGACGGAGCGCGAACTCGATGATTTTTGCCAGGGTGAAGAGGTCCCGGTGCTCAACTTTGGCAGCGTCAGCTTCGACGACGCCGAGTCGCTGTTTTCCCGCTTCTTGGCGAACTGGCCCGAAGGCAAAAAATTAATTGTGCAAAGCGGCTGGGTGGGCTTTTCCCAGCTTGAAGGTGCCGAACGTGAGGAAATCAAAATCATCGGCCATGCCAACCACGACCGCTTGTTCGCACGGGCGTCGGTGGTCATTCACCATGGCGGCGCTGGCACCACAGCCTCTGCGCTACACTCAGGTCGCCCGCAAATCATCATTCCCCACATTGCAGACCAGCATTTCTGGGCGGCAGAAGTCAAACGGCTCGGCGTTGCCCTCATTGGTAAGCGCGCCTCCTGGCCCGACGACTTGCCCCGTCTGGTTGACGGTGTGGAATCCCATGCTCCTCTACGCAGCCGCGCAGAAGAAGTCGCTGCCACACTGCACTCGGAACACGGCCCCCGACGTGCCGTGGCACTCCTGGAGGATTTGTGCAGGTAGCCCGTATCTACAGTAACCGTTATTTGAGCTCTCTCCAACGGAACCCGCGCTGATTTTGGGGGTTTACTTTGTATGATGTTGGAGTATCTTTACACCATGAACGCATTTTTTAGCAACGCGCCGGTGGCGTTTATTCAGAATTTGGGCACGCCAGAGATCGTACTCGTGGTCGTGGTGATCCTGCTTCTGTTCGGCGGTAAAAAATTGCCGGAGTTCGCCCGCGGTGCTGGTCAGGCCCTTCGTGAGTTCAAAGCGCATTCCAAAAATGCAGAGGAAACCTTCAAGCAGGCGCTCAACGAAGAAGAAAAGCCCACTCAGCCCACCTCCAGCCAGACCAAGACCGAGGAGAAGGCGTCTTCCGAATCCACCGACAAGAACGCGGTCAAAGCATAGCACCGCCTCGCGCTCAAGTCAGGCCAGTCTCGATTCGACTTTATTCCAGCACCAAAAGCAGGCGCAGGAACAATTGACTACGGCCTGACATTGAAATGTGTGCCGTGGCCGTATCGGCAGCACGATCGACAATGAATTGGTCGTTGTGCCATTGGAGCAGGTCGTCGGACCACTCGGCCTGATACGCGACGTCTTGCCTGAGCACGGGATGCGTCAAGGCCAGATCGATTCCGCTGAACCCATAAACGGGCTGCTCGGACATGCTTCCGGGAATAATGCCCAGGGCATACTCTGTAAGGTTGTCCAAACCATTGCCATCTGCATCGGCACCCGGGAGCGCATCATTGCCATTTAAGCCGTGCCCTCCTGTCCAATCCGAGAACTCCTCAATCTTCGGAAAAGGTTCTGCAAAGCGGACGCCGATCGCTTGAATTCCGGCTGCGTCATAATGCAAGTTGTCGGGCTGCATGGACAAATCGTCCGTATCAAACCAGCAGGCATCAGCGGAGGCGTCCATCACCGTGATCTGAGCGTCCCGAACGGTTTCGGCGTGGGCCCCGCTTTGCGTGCGAATCAACGCGCACACCCGCTCCATCGTCGATACATCGTAACCCCAAGCGGTAAGCTGTGCATTCACATTGGCGAGCAGATCGATGAAATTGTCCTCATAATTCGCGGCCCGACCGGCGTTGCTCGCATCGGTTTCTCCCTGCAGCCATAGGAAGCCGCGCAAGCGGACAATATAACCCATTCGCTCCAGTTCGCTGAGAGCGAAATTCACCTCGCTCAGCCAATTCTTCCACCAAATTCCATACGTAGTGCTGTTCCAGTCGACATCAAGGCTGCGTCCACCATCACTGACCTTGATTACCGCTACCCGATAGCCTTTATCGACAAGGTTTCGGGCCATTGTGATCTCCGGACCGTAGTAGCCCGAGGCCAATGTCGAAAGCTCCTGAAACTGACCTCCGGAATCAACATCACTCGTAGCCGGACCATCCGTCCGGTAATAATAGAGGCACTCTGCATCGCGCGGATCGGGGGCGAAACCGGTATCGACCCGGCCCGACATATTACTCTGCCCTGCCAGCAAAAACACATCTATCACGCGGCTCGTCGATGCAACTGGCCGGCCTACCACTGGACCCTGAAACTCGAAATTCTTCAAGGTGTAGGCGCTCGACGTCGACGTTATCCCAACGCCCGTGATATGCGGATTCGCGGGATAGACGAAGCTCATCGTCTGCGGATCGGCGGGGGCCAAGTCCACTTGCACACCGCCCAGGTAACCGGCGAGCGTCCACGGTTCCGTGCTGCTGGTTGTCAGCACCAGCTCGATTTCGTAATCAGTTTGCGGGGTAGAAAAAAGTTCGCCGACCGCCCCACCCGCCAGCTCAGGCTTACTGCCCACATCATAGAAAGACCAGTCCCCGGTGCGCCGCAACTCCAGGTAGCCGCGCGTAGTACCGGTCAATGCCGTGCCAACGTTGAATTCATTCGCCGTCGTAAAGGCAATGCCCACAACGGTCGAGGTAGTCGGTTGATACGGGAAATCAGCGTGAAGGGTAGCCGTGTAAACAGCATCCTCCTCAAGAGCCACTGGGAGCCAGGCAGTCGAGCGACTTGTGCTACAATTGCCATCCGTGAAAATGCTATTCCCCGCCGTCCACTGTTCGTTTGCCGGGCGCACATCCGGTGCCAAGCCGGCAAGCGATACCGGTGCCGAAGGCCCTTCGAACGACTCAGTATAGATTATATCTCCATATATTGAAGGCGCTGACGTGAACAGCGTCAGGCATGCAATTAGCGATACATACCTCATCATATATTAGAAAACAGATATAGGTGGCACCTCCAAGAAATGCCTTCTCCGATTACTGTAATTATATAGATTTTAGCTTTTTCGACGACGCATCATCAAAGCTCCAGCTCCCACTAAACCAACAAGAAATGCATACTCCGATGGCTCCGGAATTGCGATAAATTCAGAAGATGCCAAGACCACACGAGTTCCTGTTGACCCGTCAAACTGGAGGGAGCTGGTATTACCCAATGCCCCACCTTCCCAGGCACCAACCTCGAGGAAGACACCTGAAAATCCACCACCAAGTTCTGTGACTTGTGAACCGGGGCTTGCCACAGAGTATTCGCCAATGTTGCCACCACTCATTAAGGAAGATATCAATAACGATTCGTTACCAACCGTAGTGAGAGAGGTCGAAGGATCAACGGCACCCGCTGCATCACCGAATGTTGCCGTATCTCCAATCGGAGTTACCTGATTCACATTTGAAAGTGTGAAGGCACTTAGCGCCAAAGTTGCCGTAGCAACGTTCGTAGTAACCGTGATTCCCGTTGCTGCATCTTCTATTGGATTAGCCAAGTAATAGATTCCCACGTAACCACCATTACCGCCGTCTGGCACCTCCAACTCGGAAGCCAGAGAAAAATTCTGCGCTCCAAATGTAATACCAGTCACAGAGGTATCGAACTGCTCAATGGCAACTGCCACAACAAGCAATGGACTGTTAACCGAGCTCGATACCGTGTAGTCAGCCGTGGTAAATGACGATTGCAGAGTTCCAAAGACTTCATCCTGAATGTCATTGATGGTGATAATGCTAACCGCATGGGCGCTGACAGCGAGTAGGGTCGAAGCAAAAGAAATCGATGTTAGTCTAGTTAAATCCATATCTCAAAGGGGTAATTAACTATTAATCC
>JBNNDZ010000305.1:0-12245 GCA_050285865.1 Puniceicoccales bacterium | reverse complement strand
GTTGTCGTTGAACAACAATATTATCAGCGGCTCTCCAACCGCGAATGACGTGGGAGATGTCGCTTTTGAAGTGCAGGCTTCTAATGCCACTGGTGATAGCACACCACAGACGGTTACCGTTACGGTTGCTTTGCCGCCGATTCCAGTCGTAAACAGTCCCGATACCGCGACTGGAACCGTAGGGCTGGATTTTGTCTATCAGATCACGACTGAGTTGGACAATGCCACCTCTTACAGTGAAACGGGCCTGCCAGCTTGGGCATCCTTGAATAACACAACAGGCGAGGTTACCGGTATCCCAGACGCTGCAGGCGACTTCACCTTTGAAGTAACTGCCACGAATGCGGCTGGAGATAGCAATCCGCTTGAAGTAGATGTCAGCATTTCGATTCCTGCTCCAGCAATCGTTAGTGCTAACACTGCAAGTGGACAAGTCGGACAAGCGTTTACCTATACGATTCAAACGGATGTCCCAGCACTTGGCTACACGGCAACTTCACTTCCCGCTGGTTTGTCTCGTACTGGCGCTACGATCTCCGGCACACCGACTCAATCGGGTGTCTTTGAGACCAAGATCAGTGCTTACAATGCGACTGGCTCTAGTGGGACCTTCCTGTTGACCATTACCGTTAATCAATCAGATGGCAATCCGCCGGCTTTGGAGATTACTTCTCCGACCGAGGCAACTGAAGTGCCTGGCGCGTTGTTTACGTATCAGATCACTGCGACCCCACGTGCAACTAGCTTTGTCGCTTATGGTATCGGCACGGGCTCTGACCTGCCCGACCTTTCGTTGCCGCCTGACGGCTCAGTTATTTCTGGATCCCTGCCAACGACCCCGGGTGAATATGATATCGTTCTCGTGGCGAACTATGGTGAAAACCCTGGTGACCCCAAGGCTACTTCTACGCTGCGCATCACAATCGCTGGTGTGCCAGAGTTGTCCATCGCATTTGTTGAGCCGACTTCGGACCTCATCGTTGGTTCTATTTCGAATCTCCCAGTTGACTTCATCGTCAATGCGTCGACGGGTGTTGGTTCCATTACCTCTGTGGAGCTTATCCAGAATGGCACTGCGGTTCAGACATTGACCACACCGCCTTACGAGTTTGCACAGGCATTTAGTCAGCCAGGTGTTTATCAGATGCGCGCAGTGGTCACGAACAGCGTTGGTGCCACGGCCACTACGGACAATATTACGGTAACGGTTGAGCCGTTGAACCCGGTTGTCCGCGATGCTGACTTCATCGTTCAGACTTTCGATGACTTGTATTACCGCACGCCTTCGACAACCGAACTGAATAATGGCCTTAGCTTCTTGGCTAATGGCGGATCACGTGGTGAGTATGTTGTCCAATTGATGACTACGCTGCTCGATCAGCTTAGCCTTACTGCGACGTTGCAAATCTACCGCACTGCAGGCGGCTACTGGCCTGATTACACGACCTTGTCTACTCAGTGGGTCAATTATCAGAATGCCATCGATGGTGGTGCTTACGCCAACACACTTGCTCAAGTGTTCCGCGCAAAGTTCCCGAATATCGTCATTCCGATTACCGACCCTCAGGATCCTCAGGATCCGGATAATATCGACTATGATGCCTGGCAAAACGAGTTGGATTTCCTGAACGCACTTTACATCAACAAGTATGGTTCGTCGGCTGATTCGCTTGGATTGACCTTCAGCTTGAACACGTTGGCACTTGCGTTCTATAATAGTCTTGATGGTGGTGGCGATATGGTTGCTAACTTTGCAACTACGAATCGACTCTCCGGCGCGTATGGCCCTTCGGGTTACCCGCTTTCGGTCGCTATCGAGAATACACAGGATACCGATACCATCATCCCCGCAGAGCAGTATGGTTTCGAAATTCCTAACACTCGATTCCCAGATCGTGTTCGTGCTTCGCAACTGATTTCTGGACTCCTTCGTGAGCAACCGACTGACAATCAGGTGACTGAAATGGGTCGCTCGGTGGCCCGGGACTTTGCTGGCACGGTGCAGGACATTCTTGAAAGCCCCGAGTATGCCGATCGTTTCACGGCTACGTATCAACTAGCGGTTACGACTCAAACTGGTGGTTCTGTAACCATTGATCCTTCTCAGGAAAATCCGCTCAACCCGAGCATTTACGAATACACCGAAGGCACAAATGTGACTTTGTCGGCAACGCCGAATGCTGGTTATGAGTTCACTGGCTGGACCGGAACTGTTGCAAGTAATCAAGCCACCATCGTTGTAACGATGACTACAAATGTGGCGGTTACGGCTAACTTCCGTTTCATCCCAACCACAGCCAGCGTCGTTGCTGAAGTCATGGCAGCGAATGGTGTCACCAACCCGGCTGCCATTGCTCCGGATGTCGATTACGACGGTGACGGTTATTCGAATGCTGTTGAAGTTGCATTGGGCTCAAATCCGACTCAGGCCGCATCGGAACCAGTCATGGATATTACGCCTGGTGCAGGCGAAATCTACGTGGAATACATCCGCCTGATGGCAGATGAAATCCCGGACGATATGGTTATGGTGACTGAATATTCCGACACAATGGCACCAGGAAGCTGGGTATCTGTTGGCGATGCAAGTATCACCACGGCAGGTGTTTCCCAAGTTGGCGTCCCAGAAGGCTACGAACGTGTTCGTGCTACTGTGCCGATGGCTAACGGACGCGCATTCGTCAATCGCCGTGTTGAAATCATAATCGTTAACTAACGATTTTCCTCACCATTGCATTTCATTCTGGCGGACCGGCAACGGTCCGCCTTTTCTTTTTCTATGGGCAAATACCTTCTCGTTGATGGCTACAATATCGCATTTCGCAGTTACTATGCGCTGCCAGACTTAACCCGGTCTGACGGTGTTCCAACTGGTGCATTGCATGGCTGGATTAAGGCGCTGTGGAAGCTGGAAGACATGGAGCGTCCCGATGTAATTGCAGTCTTTTTCGATGAAGGCGGCTCGGATCGGCATTTGGCAATCCTCCCGGATTACAAGGCAACACGTGATGAAACGCCCGAAGCACTTTCGGCGCAAATTCCTGCGATTCGGGAACTTACAACACTGTTGGGCTTTCCGGTTAATTCCCGCATGGGCATCGAAGCGGATGACCTTATCGGCTCAGCTGCCAAGCAGCTTGCCGAGCGTGGCGAGGACGTGGTTATTGTCAGCGCCGATAAAGACCTGGCGCAGTGCGTCGGGGGGACTGTTCGCCAATTGTTGCCCGCGCCCACGGCTAATCCCCGTATTGGCTGGCGGATGTTGGATGCAGATAAAGTCACCGAGAAGTTCGGCGTTGGTCCTGAGTTGATACCCGACTACCTAGCCCTGATCGGCGATACCTCGGACAATATTCCAGGGCTCAAGGGCTGTGGGCCCAAGACAGCATCGAAACGGCTGAACGAGTTTGGTTCGCTATCGGCGATTTTAGATAATGCCAGTGACATTAAACCACCGCGTTTTCGGGAGCTATTGCCGCAGTGCGCGGATGACTTGCACCGCAATGTTAAGCTCGTGACGCTGGAAACGCATCACGAGATTGGAGAGCTGCGCCAAGGCGATGTCGCCTTGTCTGACTTAGTTGCATTCCTCGAATCGATGGAGATGCAGCAATCGGCCAATCAAGCGCAGGAGCGCTATGGGCTGGGGCTCCGGTAGTCTCTAACTATTCGGGCTTAGGCTCGGGGTCGTAAATATAGCCCACGCCGTGAACGGTGCGGAATGCCTCGGTGTCACAGCCATTGGCGGAAAGCAGATTGCGGATCTTCACGACATACTGGTCGAGCGAACGGCTACGCACGTCGGCGTGGACGCCCCAGACGGCGTGAATGAGGCTCCGGCGGGTCAATACGGTGTTGGGGTAGGACACCAGATGCGAAATGATTCCTAGCTCCTTGCGGCCGATTTTCTCGCTGCCATCATTGGGAAACTGAATCTCCATGCGTGTGGGGTTGACCGTTGCGCCGCAGAATCCGAACGGGTTTTCGGTGATTTCCACGTTGTTGGTGATCTGTTGGTCTTTGGCCGTTTCCGTGCGGCGAAGTACCGCTTTGATACGTGCAACGAGTTCCGGCAGGCTGAAGGGCTTGGTGAGGTAATCATCGGCACCGAGGTCGAGGCCTTTGACTTTGCTTACCTCCGAATCGTGGGCCGTTACAAAAATGATGGGGACCTGAATATTGTTCTGCCGCAGCTCTTCGATCAATTGGAAGCCTGTGGTATCCGGCAAATTTACGTCCAACAGCATCAGGTTGGCATGGTTGGATTTGAGGAACCGAATGACGTGCTCACCGCGATGAAACATCTGTGGAAGCATGTCCTGGGTCTCCAGGTGATCGGATACCATTTCGGCGAGTTCTTTTTCGTCCTCGCAGATCAAGATCAAGGGCTTGGCTTCTTTGGGCATGGCTGATTATTGCTGTGCGTGCGCGTCTGCGAGCACTTCTTCGGCGTGTTCTTCCGGTTTTACCTTGGGGTAGGTTTTTAAAATGCGGCCATCCGGCCCCACGAGAAATGACGTGCGGTGGATTCCTTCATACTCCTTGCCCATGAATTTTTTAGGCCCCCAAACGCCGTAGGCGTTGACGATGGACTGATCCGTGTCCGCTGCGAGGGGGAAGGGCAGGCTGAATTTTTGGCGGAATTTTTCGTGCGAATTATCGTCGTCGCAACTGACTCCAATTACGGTGACACCTGCCTTGGTAAATTCGGCAAAGAGGTCTCGAAAGGCGCATGCCTCCTTGGTGCAGCCGGGGGTGTCGTCGCGCGGATAAAAGTAAACGAGGAAGGTTTTTCCCTTCAGATTGTCAGTGTGGTCGGCGTCGCCGTTGGCGTGTTTGAAGGCGAAGCCCGGGGCGCTTTCACCGGGGGACAGTGGATTAGGAGTGCTCATGAGCAGCTTTGATTCGCAGTTTTGGGGAAGAGAATCAGCGGAAGCCTATTGCATTACTCTATGAAGGCAAAGCAAATTTAGCTTGTCTGGAGGGGTAGGGAGGGTTTCTCATGCTGTAATCGTGACGACTGAAAAACCCATGATTATGCTGGGCTTGCCGAAAGGCAGTCTGGAGGAATCCACGTTGAAACTGTTTGGCAAGGCCGGCTTCCGCATTGCCAAGAGTTCCCGCTCTTACCGCCCGTCATTCGACGATCCGCAGCTCGATGGCCGCTTTATCCGCGCCCAAGAGATGAGCCGCTACGTCGAAAACGGCTTTTTTGACTGTGGTTTGACTGGCCACGACTGGGTCGTTGAGAACGGCTCGGACGTCGTCGAGGTCTGCGATCTCATCTACAGCCGCGCGTCCAACGTGAAGAGCAAGTGGGTGCTGGTGGTGCCTGAAGACTCGCCTGTGCGTTCAGTGCAGGACTTGCAGGGCAAGCGTATCGCAACGGAGGTAACGAACATCGTCGAGCGTTACCTCGCAGACAACAACGTCACTGCACACGTGGAATTTTCCTGGGGTGCAACCGAGGTTAAAGTCCCGGACATGGTCGATGCGATTGTTGACCTGACCGAAACCGGTAACTCCATTCGCGCGAACAAACTGCGTATTGTCGATGTGTTGCTCGAAACCAACACCAAGCTCATCGCGAACAAGGAGGCCTGGGCCAACCCGGAAAAGCGCAAAAAGATCGAGAGCATCGCGCTTCTGATTCAATCCGCGCTGGAAGCCGAGAAGAAGGTCGGCCTCAAGTTGAACATTTTGAAGTCCAAGGTGCCGGAAATCCTCAATGAGTTGCCTTCGTTGCGGAACCCGACCGTCTCGACACTCACCTGCGACGAATACGTTGCGCTTGAGGTCGTGCTCGACGAAATCGTTGTCCGTGAAATCATTCCGAGCCTCAAGGCCCACGGTGCAGAAGGTATCATCGAATACCCGCTGAACAAGGTTGTGCCGGATTAATAGGCTTTAAGCTGAGCTAGTCAGTCCTTTACAGAGTAAGCCCGAGGGGCTTCGTCAACGTAGTGATGGGTGAAATCCCTCGCTACGTTGAGCCAGCCTTTCAGGCTGACAGTAAAGGCAACGAACTGTGCTGACACTATAGAGCGCGTAATGCGAGGCAGCGTGATTGGTTCGCCAATCATGTGACCTCGCATTTTTTACATACGCAGGAATCGGCGGACGAGTTCTTCGAGTTCGGGGGCCTCGACGAGGAATGAGTCGTGGCCGAGCACGCTGTCGATTTCGGCGTAGGTCGCGTGTTTGCCACTGTGAAGCAGGGCCAGGACAATCTCGCGGTTTTGCTGAGGCGGGAAGAGCCAGTCAGAGGTAAAACCGACCACGAGCGCGCGCGCGGTGACCTTTGCCATCGCGTCTTCCAGGTGACCATTATCACAATAAAGGTCGAAGCGGTCGAGAGCCTTAGTGAAATACAGGTAGGTGTTGGCGTCGAAGCGGTTGACGAAGCTCTTGCCCTGATAACGCAGATAGCTTTCGACCTCAAATTCGATGTCGAACAACTCCCGGGCGTCGCGCTGAGCCTGTTGCCGGTTGCGGCCAAATTTGTGCTCCATGCCCTTGTCGGACAAGTAGGTGATGTGGGCCATCATGCGGGCTACGGCCAGGCCGACATTGGGCCCGCCGCCTTCGGAATAATCGCCGCCGAGCCAGTCCCTGTCCTGCATAATGGCACTGCGCCCAACCTCGTTGAAGGCAATGGCTTGCGCGTTCTGGCGGGCTGTGGTGGCCATGGGGAGGATGCGGCGAATCGCATCCGGGTATTCAATGGCCCATTGGAGGACTTGCATGCCGCCCATGGAACCGCCCACCGCTGCATGCAGTGTTTCGATGCCGAGGTGCTCAATCAGCAGCTTTTGCGCACGCACCATATCGCGGATGGTCACGAGCGGGAAATCCAGATTGTATCGGCGACCGGTTTCGGGGTTGATCGATGCCGGCCCAGTGGAGCCTTGGCAGCCGCCGAGGCAATTCGAGCAGATGACGAAAAACTTGTTGGTGTCGATCGGCTTGCCCGGGCCAATGATGGAATTCCACCAGCCGGGCTTTTTCTCTCCGATTTCGTAAACGCCAGCCGCATGGTGGTCACCGCTGAGGGCGTGGCAAATCAGGATGGCGTTTGAGCGCTCGTCGTTGAGTCGTCCGTAGGTTTCGTAGCGCAGGGTGAAATGTGGCAGGCGTCCACCGCCTTCACAGATGAATGGCGCGTCGTAAACAAAGTCCTCCCACGCAACGAGTCCTACCTCGCCGGGGCCGGGGTTTGCAATGGTTTGGGCGTCATTCACAATCGGCTAGCTAATACGGCTTGTTTCGCCGAATAAAGGGGAAAATGCGCGTTGCGTAGATCGAGGTCGCGGGATGCGTGGGATCGGAGTTGCGGAATGCGTGGGATCGGAGTTGCGGGATTCGGTCGACATGTTTTGGAGTGCGGCGGCTTGACGCCGCTTTCGCGGAGGATGCGAACGCAAACATACGGTGGCTGTTCGCTCACGCTCCCGGCTACGTCACGCTTCAGTCGAGCGACTTCTCAATTCACCCTGACTCAACACGATGTCAAGTCGCCGCACGCCAAACGCGTCCGGCGACTCTCGTATTCTGCCGTCCGGGACGTTACTCGCCCTGGTTCGGGGTGACGCGGAGGGACGGTGTCGGGCTATCGATTTCGATGCGGACTTCGCCACCCTGGACGCCGCCTTGGCTTGGGTTGAACTCGGCTGCGTCCATGCCTTCGAAGAGTTGTTCGGCCTGTTCGGCGGTCACGTTGACTTCGACTGCCTGGGCCTCGGTCATCTCGGCGGTTTGCACCCCGGTGATGGTGACTGAGCCGTCCGGGTTGACCGCGCCTGTCAGTGCCACGGACTGAAGCGCCGCAACGGTGATAGGTTGGCTGCCCAAGGGAATAAAGACGCCGTTACCAACGGAGATGCCAAAGTTACCCTCGGCGTCTTGGCCTGCTTCGATTTTGATGCTAAGGGTGTAATTAGTTCCACGAATGCCGGCGGTGCCGATGGGGGAGTTCACCTCGTAGCTGGAACCTTCTTCAATATTGAGCTTTTTGACCGAACCTACAATGTCCCCTTCGAGGAGGCGGAGTTTGGTTTTGGAGGTAGATGGCTCACGGTCGAGGGCGTCGAGTGCGGGCGCGCCTTCGGGAGTCGGTGACTGTAAATATTCTTCAATCGAAACCGTAGAGCCGGGTTTGATTGTGAGCGCCGAGCCGTTGGAAAAGAGGAGAACGACCATGACGTCGGAACCAGTGCGGATCGTGACGCCTTGCTTGAATTTCATCTTGGGCTCAATGGCACCTTCCTGGCCAAGGGCGAAATCCGTATACGTCGCGAGGCCCGAAACCTTGGCGACCAGCGCGACAGCGGGCTTCATCGCGGCCTCGGCGCTGGTAGGCGCGGACTGCCCGGCACCTTGTTGAGCCCAGGCCCAGGTGAAGAAAATGAGCGAGATGCCCGCAATAAGGGCGGCCCGCGTAGCAGCAATGCGGCGATTTTGGATTTTCACAGGTAGAAGGATGAAAATTGGCTGTTACGCTACTTTTTTCTCTAATCAGGGTCAAGCGAAGATACGGAGGCAAACGCATGGCATGCAGCTCATGATTCCACCGTCACGCCCAGGCATTCCGGGATGATCCGGTTACGGTAGGAAAAGATTTCTTCGACCTGCAAACGGATGATCGGATGCGCCACATCGCCGAAAGGCGTGAAGGGTAATTCGTAGCGGACAAAGTCAGTCATCCGGGTGTGCGAGTCATCGATTGCCTCGAAGGTATGCCGGTGAATCCACGTTTTGTACGGCCCTTTAATTTGCTCATCGACAAACTCGAAGGGCGGATTCCAAACGGGAATAAGCGTGCGCCACTTCATGGGGAGCCCGTGCAGTTTGATCTGATAATCAATTACCGTGTCCTGCCGCATTTCAATGGGCAGCGGTGTGGTGATTTTAAAACCCAGTGCGGGCGGGGTGATGCGCTCCAGATTGTCCGCCTTGGAAAAGAATTCGAACACCGTCTCGCGCGGCAGTGGAAGCATCAACTCGGTGCGGATGGAATGCCACATGATTTCAAACAAGCCAGAGCGCGGCGTTTTGCAACTTGGACTGGTTGGTATTTAGGGCCGGTTCAGGTCCTAGAGCCCCATGTAGAGGAATACGCCGTAGGCTACGATCATCAGCAGACCGCTCCCGCGGTTGAGCTTGCGGAAGAGGGCGAGGCTCACCACATGATATGCTGCGACGCCCGCGACCAGGAGAATGCCCGAAGCAAAGCTCGCCGGGAGCTCCATCGGCTGGAGCACCGCGTAGATGCCAACGCAAAGCGGAATGCAGACGTGGGCGTCGCCCGCCTGCGCGCTGTAAACGACGTCCGCTTGGCGTCGGGAGCCGTAGTAAACTGCGAGCATGGCGTTGGGTAGAGCCATGAGCAGGCCTGAGATCAAGCCGAGATTCTCGCGACTGATGATTCCGCTTTCGATGCCGGAAACCCATTCGACCAGACCGGCTATGCTGAAATAAAGTCCGTAACCGCCCGCGGCCAGCAGGATACCTTCGAGTACGAGTCGGAAATCGAACCCGCCGGACTTGCGCACCGACTCCTTGAGCAACTCATAGACGTGGAAAAGCTGCCAAAGTAAAAACAGGCCGATCAGCGCCATACCGTCACCGAAGTCCAGGACGCCATCACGTCCCAGGGCCCAGGTGATGCCGCCAAAGAAGAAAATCGCCAAAAGAGTGAACAGCAGTGCCAGGCGGTGCAGTGCGGCTTGTTGCTTGGCCTTCTTTGCCTTGCCCTTGGGGGCGAGGTTCAGGCCCCAGATTAGCGCAGGCAGCCCCAGCAGAATCGTGAGGTTCGTGGCATTGTTGACGAGGCAGTTGACCATCACCTCGGCCCCGGGCTGATTGTTGCCCAGGATCACGAACACGAAGACGAGGTTGCCCAGGCCGGATAGATACGGCATGACGAGGTTCCCCAGCACGGTGCCCTCCACGCCGCTGTCCGACAGGCGTTCGAGCCGCCAGATCATCAGCGTCGAAGCGACGAGGAACAGGCTCAACAAGAAGGCCGGATGTTGCCAGATATCAGGACGCACAATGAAAGCACGTAAGACAAAGCCGCTTATGCCTCGGGCGAAAGGAAAATCTCTCGCTGTCTCACCGTTGACGTTTTGTTGACGGAAACAGACTCTGCTTTGGACGCTTGCGCCGAGGCGTGAATGTGCTTGATTAAACGATCCTATGTCCGATGCGCCACAGCCCGCTGCTTGTTGCCACGGTGATTCCGATCCGGGAATCACGGCGGATGAGCGCGCGTGGACCATGACATGGCTCAAGGTCGGCATCGCAGCGGTGATGGCCGGCCAAGGTATGATTTTCGGCCTCGGGCTCAATACCGCGGATCCGCCACTGACCCGCGATCAGCCAATTTACTGGGTGCTCCACGGCGGTTTGCTGGTTTCGGCGTTTGTCGTGCTGGTGCTGTTGGGGCCGCCGCTTTTACGCAATGCCTGGCAGGCTTGCCGGGAGCGCCGCATCACGGTGGAGGCGCTGTTCGTGCTCAGCGCGCTGGGTGCCCTGGGCGCATCGTTGACGGCAACGCTCACCGGCGAAGGCTCAGTCTATTATGAGGTCGTCGCGATCGTGTTGGCCATTTATTCTGTGGGCAAGACGCTGGGGGCGCGTTCGCGCTCACGGGCGATGTCGGCCGTGGAGAATCTCCGGGAGGCATTTGACTTCGCCTACATGGAAACGTGTTGCGGGCAACGACGCCGGGTGCCGGTGGATGAACTCGCGATGGACTCTCCCATTTCTGTCGGCCCGGGTGAGGCTATCCCGGTTGACGGCGTCATCAAGCAAGGCGAGGGCGCGGTGACGGAAACCGCGATCACGGGCGAGCTGACTCCTGAGCGGCGTCAGCTTGGAGATCGCGTGTGGGCGGGCTCCTATTCCGTCGATGGCACTTTCGTGATTGAGCCACGTGCCCTGCGGGGCGCACGCCGCATCGACGCCGTGCTGGAAGCCGTCGAACAAGCGCGACTCAAGCCGTCCGAATTGCAATTGCAGGCCGATCAGTTGATGCGTTGGTTTGTGCCCGCGGTAATTGTAATATCGGCGCTGACTTTCGTTGGCTGGTCCCTGCTCGGACCGTGGACCACGGCGTTGTTCAATGCGATGGCGGTCCTGCTGGTGGCCTGTCCCTGCGCGCTGGGCCTGGCAACCCCGATTGCCGTTTGGAGCCAACTGCTGCATTTTTCCCGCATTGGACTGGCGGCAAGGACCGGGGACTTTGGCGACCAGCTTGCCCGCGCCGACCGCATTGTTTTCGATAAAACCGGCACGCTCAGTTTCGAGTCGTTGCGTGTCGATGGCGTGGAACTTAACCCTGTCTTTGCGGGACGGCGGGGCGAGGTGCTTGCTGCGGTGCGAGCAGTGGAGGCCGTCAATCAGCATCCGGTCGCGCGAGCGTTGACGTCAATTGAGGCACCCGCGATCGAAGTCGAACCGCTGGAAATCATTCAGCATGCTGGCCGCGGGGTTGAGGCATTGGTGCGCTGGCCAGGCGGCCAGGAATCGCGCCTTCGCATTGGTGCGCGGGACTTCGTGGAAGACGCTATCGGGGGCGCTGTAGCAGTGGCAACCCGCACCAGCAAACGCGAAGTGCTGGCTGCGCTGGATGGCGAGTGGCTGGCCACATTTGCACTGGGCGAGGAATTGCGTCCTGACCTGGAGCGCGTCTTCGCATCACTGCGGGAGCGTGGCGTAAAGGCGTCCATTTTGACCGGTGACCCGAGCCCGGTGTTTACTGAGATTTACGGAGTTGCGGTCGAGTTTGGTCTGAAGCCATCGGACAAGGTGGATCTGGTTAAAGGCTGGCGAAAAGCAGGTGAGCGCGTGGTGTTCGTCGGCGATGGCGTGAACGACGCTGCCGCGATGACGGAGGCGGATGCTGCAATTGCGATGGGGCAGGGGGCGGACCTGAGTCGTGCCTCTGCTGATGCCGTGCTGATGGGCGACTCGCTTGCGCCGATTCCGCACGCCCTCACTCTGGCGCGCCGTGTGCGTCGCGCAGTCCGGGGAAATTTACTTTTTGCTGGGGCTTACAATTTTGTCGGCATGGGCTTGGATTTGTAATTGTAGCAGCGGATTTGTCCACATCGGGAGAACCTCCGGTGGAAAAATCCGCTGCTACAATTACAAATCCATTCTGATCATCGCTGTACACAAATTCGTTATCAACTACAGTAATATTCTCGGACAATAATATTACCGATTTGTCCGTACCGGAA
>JBNNDZ010000304.1:0-4950 GCA_050285865.1 Puniceicoccales bacterium | reverse complement strand
TGCACTGGAAAAAGGGATATTGGGTTGTGGGGCATAATGCAATTTACAATCGACCCAGATAAAGAATACGCAGGTCGGCGATGTTGGTGAAGTTGTAGGGGGCCGCGCCACCACCCGGTAGTGCGGTGTAGTTTTCATTACTTGCGAGGTAGCTCATGTTACGCGAGTAGTTGTCTTCATAGATGCGAATGTTGTAGGACTCCTCCGGGGCGAGCTCTGCCTGAATGACATTCGAGCGACGGTACTGATTCCAGTCGCCCGTTTGTGGCATGATGAAGTAACCAACTGCTACGGGTTCTTCACCGCCGTTTTGGACAATTTCAACCCGTTTGACACTACATGCGATGCCGGTGTTGATTGGACCAGCTCCATTGGCGTAGGTGAGTTGAATGGCGTAGCACCCCGCCCGGGAAACACTGAGTCCGGTTAATGAAATTTCATGGTTAGGCAGGCCCCAGTTTTCCAAATGGTGGTCATCGGCGAGGCGTCCGCCATGATGTTTAAAGTCTTTTGCGCAAATGACATTCAGGCAACCGGGTGGATGCAGTCGCGCGCTGCGAGTGGGGTGGGAAACATGGCCGCTTTCCGGGCAACGAGCGGCAATCTGATAAGCGTAGTCATTTTGCGCGAAATCGGCCGAGTCGGGATCCTGCCAGGTTGTTTCACCTTCAACACTGCCATGCAGCGTTCCATTACGAAAAATATCGAAGACCGACTGAGCCGGGTTGGGGTGAGTGAAATTGAGTTGGAGCAATCCATTTACGGTCGTCACATCGCTGGCAGTTGACCACTTGGGGGACTCCGGGGCGTAGATGTCGGCGGGGTTATCCACGTCAGCAATGCGTAGTGTTGTGGCGTCCGAGGAAGGGCTTAATGCGTCGAGGAATGCTTCCCAATGATTCTCGGGTTTCAGCTCGTCCGCACTTACGAGCCGCCCCGTCACGTCGCTTCCATTCAAGCTCAGTCGGGTGATCGTGGCGGTTTCAGCAAGGAAATCATCAATTGCAGGTAAATGAATGACGACCGTATGACGGACGCCGAGACACGGCGCGTTCTCCAAAATAATTTGGTTGGTGTCACCGAAGATTTCATTGCGCATCCACCGGGTTATGAACGGCTGAAAATGAATGCCGTCTGCCTCCAGGTTTAGGCCGAAGATCGCATTTTGCACCGCATGGAGGTAGCCCGCGACCGACCATAGTTGACGCCGGGAATTGATCGTTGGGCCGGCCTGCGAAACGGTTTTAATGTAAGCTTTGCCGGAGATGAAATCGAAGTTCTCCATGTTGGAGAGATTGGCTGCGGCAAGCTCTATCAGTGATTTCACGCCGGCATCCACGGCGGGCGCATGCCCAACCTTCACCGCGGCCTTGATCCAGTATGCGGTGACGAATGGCCAGATACCCTGGTTATGATAGATCGGCAAATCGCTTTCCTGTGGCCAGACGACGGCAGGCCCATGCGGTCCGGTAGGGTAGCGGTCGAGGATCTGGCGTGCTTGTTCCTCAGTGGTTATATCAAAGAGAATGGCGAGGCATTGTCCCAGTAAGTCATAGCGCGGTAATGCGAGGTTCGAGCTGCCATCTTCGGAAAGCAGGTAGGTGCGGAAAAGACCGGTGTCGGCATCGTAGAAATGTTCCTGTATCGCCCGGCGCAGAGTGTGTTCCCACTGGCGGTAGCGTTCGCCTTCGCTGGCATTATCCAACTCGCAGGCGTAATCCGCCGCCAGCCCCAACAAGAAGCAGTATAGCGCATTCACCGAGAGTGCTTTGGACATCGCGATCGGCAACGTATCGTCCTCCGTCCACTGCGGATAGGTTTGCTCGCGCCAGTCCAGAAAGGACTGTTCACCACGATAAAGTCCGGTTGGCGCGTCATAGATCAGCACGCGGTCCTGCTCAATGGTATCGCGAATAATCGGGTAAATCTCCGCCATGTATTCGGCGCGTTCAGTTCCGTGGAGGTTTTGCACGACCGCGTGCGCCCCCAGTGCCCAGACGACACGATCCGTCGATACCGGATAACTGCCGCCCGATCCCGTGTCTTGCACAATCTGTTTGGTCAACTCGCCCGGAACTCCTTGCTTGAGCTTAGATGCTTTGAAGCGGAGGGACTGTGTTGCACGCTGAACATCGTGTGCCGCCAGGCCAAGATCGAGTGCGTAAGCGAGGTCGCGGGTCCAGACGAAATTCCATTTCTCACCAGTCTTGTACGCATCGATTTCGATCGCTTGCCCGTGTGCGTAGTCGGCATCTCGAATGCAGGATACGGAGTTTTGCGCGGCTTCCTGAATTGCCATGGCAAACAGCGCGTCAAAGCGGAGATTCCCCGAGCGGCAACGAGCATGACGACTGCCTTCGGTCACCAATACACATTTGTCCGCCGGCAGGTTATCGCGCAGTTCGATATCGGTAGTCAGCTCATAGACACGGATGCCTTCCGGGGTTTCGGACTTGAGCTCAACCTGAGATTTCGACGGCTTGGCCGGGGTGGGTTTCGACATGCTGGGGGTTCCAATGTCGTGATTGAAAGAAGGTATTTCCACGGGTTTTAAATGGGGGTCGTCGTTGTGTACTGGGACTGCGTTCGACGCCGTGATCTGACTTCAAATAAACTGTTTAATCAAAACGACAGCCTTTAAACAGTTAACTTGAGATTGACATTTCAGGTGACCCGATATCAGAATTTTGGCATGACCCCGACCATTCGTAGCTTGGCGAAGATCGCCGGCGTCTCTCCCGCCACTGTCTCGCTCGCCCTCCGTAACGACCCCCGAATCAGCGCGCAAGTACGTCAACGCGTGCAAGACATCGCTACGCGGGAAGGCTACAAACCAAACCCAATTGTTTCGAAACTGATCGCGCAAGTGCGTGCCAGTAAAACGATGAATTACAAGAGCACGCTGGCCGTTGTTAACACGGCCGAGCACTTGCAGGATGCGGAGGAGCGGACGGTGCGCTGCTGGACTAATGCGAGCATCGAGCGCGCCAGTGAGCAGGGCTATTCCGTCGATCATTTTGTGCTGGCAAGGGAGCCATTGCGGCCGGACCGGCTGATGAATATTTTGGATTCCCGGGGCATTGACGGATTGATCGTCACCGGGCCTTTTCAGAATAACCGTATCGCGGAAAATTTCGATCAACTGTGGCAGCGGTACGCCGCAGTTGTGCTCGGAGAGCGTCCATTTAAGCCATCGCTTTCTTGCGTTATCAACGATCAGTATAACACGGTGCGTCAGGCGATGATGCAGGTCAGTGCGCTGGGCTACCGCAAGCCCGCGCTCTGCATTCATCCTTACGTTGATCGCATTCTGGAATACCGCCTCAGCGGAGGCTTTCTAGTGGAGCAACGAGATTTGCCCAAGCGTTGCACACTTGCTCCATACGAGTATTCGGGTACGGAAAAAAAGGCATTCCTGGACTGGTTTCAAAAGCACCAGCCAGATGTGATCATTACGCTGCACCCGGAGATTCGTGAATGGCTGGAGTCCGCTAAAGTGGTTGCCCCGGATGATGTTGGCCTGGTGCATCTGGACCTCAGTCCTTCGCTTCGGGCATGGGCCGGGATGAACCAGAATCACGAATCCGTCGGCAAGGCGGCGGAGGACATGCTGATCGGCAAATTGAACCGAAACGAATTGCAACTGCCGCCTTTTCCCAAGTGCGTCAACATCATGAGCGACTGGGTGGCGGGACCCAGTGTGCGTCCGCAGTGAGCTGCGTTTGACGCCTGTCAGTGGGCTTTCGCTGCTTCTCAGCCAGCTTAATGGAGCAGCCCGCTAGGGAGACCGGGCACCACCTTTTATTGGAAGATAACTTCCCTCGTGCCACACTAGTATTGACGATCCGGCGGGACGAGGTCGCCCAATTCACCGTTGCCGTAGATATCGTCATTGTGGAGAAGTTCGACGTGGCCATCGACAAAACCGATGTGGGACTTGCCATTGTAGCGTTCGGTGGGGCGATCGATGAACCACACGCAAAAGGTGTCATTGGGCCGGTCCTCCTCATAAACGATCGCCTTGGATTGTGGCTCTTTGATGTAGCTCAGATTCACCGTGTTCAATGCCTTCTCGAAGCCACTGGGAGACGACGCACCCGGAGCCAGTTCACCTTTGTTGATGAGAAAATTGAATGAGTAGCTGAAGTTGCGCCCCGGTTGGCCACCTTGGGTCAGGCCATCGTCATTGGGCGCGAGAATGATTTCTTCGGCAGCTTCCGGACTGTCCAGATATCGCCCCAGCACGGTGCCTTCCAATTCAGCGACTCCGTTGCGGGTGACAAAGAAATAGTCCTCCGGGTCGTCGAGGCCGACATTGTCCGCAGCGACCTTGGGGAGATAGCCGCCATGCTCGTTGGCATAGAGTTGGGAGACCATGCAGATCTGGCGTATCTGCGTGGCGGACTTTGCCGCATTGGCACTATCGATGGCGGTCCCGACGCCAACCACAATTAATGCAGCAAGGATCGCGATGACGGAGATCGAGGTAAGGATTTCAACGAGGGTGAAGCCTTCGCGGGGGTAGCGTGGACTTTTTGAATTCATGTTTAGTAGAACGAAACAAATTTCTTGGTGATTGTCGAGTTGGGGTCGTTTAAACAGTTTAACTATGTTAGACGATATCAGCCTTTGCCGCCGGTGGTCGCAATGCCTTCGACAAAGTAGCGTTGCGTAAAGAAGAACAGCACGATCACTGGCAGTACGACCAGGGTTGAGGCAGCCATTAGGTAATGCCAGTCCGTGCCGCCGTTTTTGCTTTGATAAGCTTGCAGGCCGAGCGCCAGTGTGAAATCGACCTGGTCGGTCAGGTAAATTAATGGTCCGAGGAAGTCATTCCAAGTCGCCATAAACTGAAAGAGCGCCACGACTATTAATGCGGGTTTGGCCAGGGGCAGGATCACCATCCAAAAGACCTGTAGCTCGCTGGCACCGTCGATCTTGGCAGCTTCC
>JBNNDZ010000303.1:0-4981 GCA_050285865.1 Puniceicoccales bacterium | reverse complement strand
ATAGTGCTGATCGCCTTCATGCTGACCTTGCTGGGGTCGCGATTTGTCTTCGCGCCGGGGAGTCAGGTGGCGCTGGAGGAGGGGCTGGTCTTGCCGGAATCGTCGATGGAGCAGCTTACCGGCGTGCCGACGGTGGATGTTCTCACGCTATTGCAGGAAGACCGCCTGATTTACCGCGGCAAGTTCATGAGTCTGGAAACGTGGACCGGCCTCCTGGCCGAAGGAGACGTAGCCGCGCGAAAGGAAAACAACGCCATCTTATTAGTGAAGGCTGATGCCCGGGTGACGCTGCAGGCCTTTCTCCGTATATCCGACCGGGCCCGGGAGGCAGGCTATACCCGGGTGCAGATCGCCGAGCGACCTCGGGATACATCGAACCAAAACGAAACCTTCACCCCTGCGGAGCCGGCTGAACGTTTTCAATGAGTGAGGTTGCCAACAAGGCAGGGGCGCTTGAGGGCCGTTCCTGGTCACAATTCTGGGCGAATCCTGTCGCGCAGTGGGCCCTGGCGCTGGGAATACTGGTCCATCTGGCGGGTTTCTTTGCGTTCAGCATCGAAACGCCAGTGGAGGTCGATACGCGTGTGCCGGCCCCGCAGATCATTTATGCTTCGCAAAGCGAACGGCAGGACCTGATCCTGGCCGAACAGTCCAGCTTGTTGGATTTTGAGCCGCTCTTCTTGCCGACGTCCCGCAATGCTTCGATCTATTCCGGTGCTGGTAATCTCGTTGAGCGCACGGAGCCATTCTCGCCGCTGCCTGCCCGCTTGCTTATCAGTGAGGGGCAGTTTCCAACCGTAGCAGAGGAATTCCGGGCTCCAATCCGCGACCCGATTGAAGCGCTAACGCGTGAGGACGGCGGAAGTTTTGCAACCTTCGGCCAGCGTGCCGCCGGTCAGGAGCCGCTATTGAGTCGCTCTGGGGTGGTGGAGGTTTACCGGGAAGGCGAGTCCGAAGCTGTTGTTATGCAACCGCTTGATTCGAGTTTGATTGAAGGGGCTTCCGCAAATTTGAGCCAGATTCCCGAGTGGCAGCTTTACGTGAGCGCCGGGGGGCTGGTGGGTGCTCCGCTGTTGGTCAGAGGCAGCGGACTGGAAGCCGTGGACACCGAAGCGGGACGATATTTAGCGGAAATTGCCCCAACATGGGGCTTGCCAACCGGGTATTACCGCGTCGTTATGGGCCCCTGAATGATTTGAGGGCTGGAAATTTCAGCCCGAAAAAAAGTTCTAAATTTCTATTGACGGCAGCGCGGGCGCTTAGCAATCTCGCCAGCTTTCCGTTTTTCACCGGTAACGGGGGAAAACGATTTTTAATGCTCTGGTAGCTCAGTAGGTAGAGCGCGTCCTTGGTAAGGACGAGGTCGGCGGTTCAAATCCGCTCCGGAGCTCCACCAGTCTACGCTCCTTCCACACACAATAACACCAACAAATGGCTAAAGAAACCTTCGAACGCACGAAACCTCACGTGAACGTGGGAACCATCGGTCACATTGACCATGGCAAGACCACGACGACCACCGCTATCCTGAAGGTGCAATCCGACAAGGGTCTTGCTCAGTTCAAGTCCTACGCTGATATTGCAAAGGGTGGCACCGTCCGTGACGAAACCAAAACGGTTACGATCGCGGTTGCTCACGTGGAGTACGAAACCGCAAATCGTCACTACGCGCACGTTGACTGCCCCGGACACGCAGACTTCGTTAAGAACAGGATCACTGGCGCGGCGCAAATGGACGGCGCGATCCTCGTGGTTTCCGCTGCAGACGGCCCTATGCCGCAAACCCGCGAGCACATCCTTCTTGCTCGTCAGGTCAACGTTCCTAACATCGTTGTCTGGCTCAACAAGGTTGACCTCCTCGACGACGAAGAGCTCCTCGAGCTCGTCGAAATGGAAGTTCGCGACCTCCTTTCCAAGTACCAGTATGACGGTGACAACATCACCATCGTTCGTGGTTCGGCTACCGCAGCCCTCGAAGGCAAGCCGGAAGGCGTTGAAGCAATCGGCAACCTCATGGACGCTATCGACGCGGACATCGCAGAGCCCGAGCGCGACATCGACAAGCCTTTCCTGATGTCCGTCGAAGACGTGTTCTCCATCACTGGTCGTGGCACCGTTGCTACCGGTCGTATCGAGCGCGGTATCGTCAAGGTTGGTGAAGAAGTTGAGATCGTTGGTCTTACCGACACTCAGAAGACTACCGTTACTGGTGTTGAAATGTTCCGCAAGCTCCTCGACCAAGGTCAGGCTGGCGACAATGTTGGTCTTCTCCTCCGTGGTATTGAAAAGGACAAGATTGAGCGCGGTCAGGTTATCGCCAAGCCCGGTTCGATCAAGCCCCACACCAAGGCAGAAGCTGAAATCTACGTCCTCACCAAGGACGAAGGTGGTCGCCACACGCCGTTCTTCAAGGGCTACCGTCCGCAGTTCTTCTTCGGCACTGCCGACATCACTGGCATCATCAACCTGCCGGAAGGCGTTGAGATGGTCATGCCCGGTGACAACCTGAGCATCAACCTTGAGCTCGGCAAGTCCGTGGCGATGGAAGAAGGCAAGCGCTTCGCGATTCGCGAAGGTGGCCGCACCATCGGAGCGGGTCGTATCACCAAGATCGTCGAGTAATTTTAAGATTGCACAATCGACGCCGGGAGTCCGAATATCGGGCTTCCGGCTTGGTTGTTTTCAGTAATAATTAACCAAGTTTTTTCCGTAGGGCGGTAGTTCAATTGGTAGAGCAGCGGTCTCCAAAACCGCAAGTTGGGGGTTCGAATCCCTCCCGCCCTGCCACTTACGGAAGTAAACGGAAGTCAGGTAATGGAAATCAGAAGCCAGAACGGCTTACTTTGATTCTCCGGAATCCGATTTCTGACCATCCGACTTCTGACCACTGATTCACAGACACCATGGCCAACCCCTTTGCAAAGATTCGCCTTTTCTATAGCGAAACCGCTACTGAGCTGAAGAAGTCTCAGTGGCCCAATGGCAAGGAACTGCGCCAGTACACCCTTGTTGTGTGCATCGGCATCGTGATCATTGGCGCGTTCGTGGCTCTCGCGGACTTCGCGCTATTCAATGTCGTGGACCTGTTCACGATGCTCGTTGGCGGCGGCAAGTAAGCCCGCTTCCACGTTCCCCTAATTTTTCGCAAACCGTTTTCCTTTAATGCCGAACCCAATCCAGTTGACCGAACTTCAGTGGTACGCCGTCCAAACGCTTTCCAACCAGGAAGCGAAAGTGAAGCGCTATCTGGACAAGTTCATCGAGGTGGAAGAAATGGGCGACTTCATCAAGGAGGTCCTCATGCCCACGGAGACCGTCACCGAGGTCAAGGGCGGCAAGAAGTACACCAAGCAGCGTAAGCTTTACCCAGGCTACGTCTTCATCCAAATGCGGATGTATGACGAAATGGGCAAGGTGCTGCAAAAGCCGTGGTATTTTGTCCGCGGCGTGCAGGGAATCATCGGTTTCATCGGCGGGGACAATCCCACGCCGCTCAAGCAGGAAGAGATCAATCGTATTCTGGACCAGGTCAAACAGGCCGAAGGCACCGAAAAACCGAAGGTCGAATACGAAGTCGGCGAAGAAGTCAAAATCACCGACGGTCCCTTCCTCAATCTCACCGGACGGATCGACGAAATCGATCCCGAACGTGGCAAACTCAAAGTTTCCGTTTCCATCTTTGGCCGCTTCACCCCGGTTGAGCTGGAATACTGGCAAGTCGAACGAGCGGAAGAGTCCTAAGTATTGGCCACTCTGGCTGACACCCACGGACCTCGCTATCACCGCATAAAATAACATGGCAAAGAAAAAAGTAGTAGGCCAAATCAGGCTCCAGCTGCCCGCTGGTTCCGCCAATCCCGCACCGCCGGTTGGTCCGGCACTCGGTGCGCATGGTGTGAACATCATGGGCTTCTGTAAGGAATTCAACGCGAAGACGAAGGACCAGGCAGGTATGATTCTGCCGGTTGTGATCACGGTTTACGCTGATCGCTCCTTCACCTTCATCCTCAAGAGCCCGCCTGCGCCGGTGCTCCTGAAAAAAGCTGCGGGTATCGCCAAGGGTGCCGGTGTGCCGAACAAAGACAAGGTCGGCAAGGTTACCAAAAAGCAGATCCTCGAAATCGTCGAAATCAAGAAGAACGACCTCAACGCATCGAACCCCGAGCACGCTGCCCGCATGATTGAAGGCACCGCACGTTCGATGGGCATCGAAGTCGTCGAAGCCTAACCGGAGATAAACACCATGGGTAAATTAACCAAACGCATGGCCGAGGCTTGCAAGAATTTCGATTCCGCCAAGGCATACTCGCTCGACGAAGCCGTTGAAACACTCAACAAGTTCCCAACCGCCAAGTTCGACGAAACCATTGAAGTTTACGCCCACCTCGGCGTTGACCCCCGCCAGACCACGCAAATGGTCCGTGGCACGGTCGCCCTGCCGCATGGCTCGGGTAAGCAAGTGGTGGTCGCAGTCTTCACCGAAGACGCCGAAGCCGCCAAGGCTGCTGGTGCTGAGCACGCTGGCCTCGAAGACCTGATTGAAAAGGTCCAAGGTGGCTGGATGGACTTCGACGTCGCTGTCGCCACACCTGGCGCGATGAAGGAAGTCCGCAAGGTTGCACGTGTCCTCGGTCCCCGCGGACTCATGCCAAACCCGAAGTCGGGCACCGTTGGCGATGACATCGCCAAGATTGTGAACGAAGTGAAGGCTGGCCGCGTCGAATACAAGATGGACAAGACCGCCAATGTCGCCGTTGTCGTCGGTAAGCGCTCGTTCTCGAAGGAGCAAATCCTCGACAATGCCAAGACCGCAATCGACAGCCTCGTGAAGTCGCGCCCGGAAACCTTCAAGGGTGGGCAGTTCCTCAAGAGCCTGACGATCAGCTCCACCATGAGCCCCGGCGTCAAGATCGACGTCAAGGCACTCGAACTTAACTAAGGAGGAAGCTTACAATGAGACCCGAAAAGCAATACCTCGTTG
>JBNNDZ010000302.1:0-4957 GCA_050285865.1 Puniceicoccales bacterium | reverse complement strand
AAAATGAATGCAGCGCAAGGCGGAGCCGATTGAGCGGGCTGGAAGCCCGTGATTGAGGCTCCAACGCGGCGACCTTTCATTTGCGCCCCAAGCTTGTAGCCGTGCGCTTTAGCGCGCCAGCAGCGTTACTCGGTCGCTCACGAGCTTCCAGCCCGCTTCGCTACTCGCGCCTTGCTGGACACACAAAATCACAGCGGCCTGAGCTGACAATTTAAAGTGAAACTGCTCTAGAAGGGTAATTAGCCGGGTTTACCGGTGCCGTGAGTCGCCTGCTCCAAGCTACGCTGGAGCTCGTCGATACGGAATGGCTTGGGGACAATGTCCGTGATACTCAGGCGCTCTACGAGCGGGCTTTCCTTGGTGTCGTCGAATGCGGTAATAAGTATAAACGGTAGTTCCGGACGCACCTTGCGAACCTCGACCGCCAACTCCAAACCAGTCATTTCCGGCATTCGCGAATCGCTCAAAATGACATCAAAATAGTCCGGTCGCCGGTTAAAAATTTCCAACGCCTCACGACCATCACAGGCGACCGTTACCCGATACCCCAGAGAATGAAGCACGTCGATACCAAGACTGCGAATGGTCGGCTCGTCGTCGACCAGCAACACGGCGTAGTTGCGATCTTGTGTTATGGAAGTCGGCGTATCCCATGACTTCGGCTCATCGACAATTTCTGCGTCCTCGGCGACTGGAATTGTGATTTTGAACCGCGTGCAGGACCAAGGATCACTCTCGACCGAGATCGTTGCTCCGTGTGCATCGATGACGCTTTTGACCACGGCAAGGCCCAGCCCACTGCCAATTCCATACTCTTTCGTCGTGAAAAACGGGTCGAAAATCCGCTCCAGTTTGTTCGCGGGAATCCCATGCCCGTTGTCTTCGATGGACAGGACCACGTGCCCTTCCCCATCGAGCGAAAGTGAAATACTCAAACGGCCCTGCTCCTGCTTTTCTGTGGCCTGCAGGGCGTTGGTGCAAAGGTTCATCACCGCCTGGCTGAGCTGGCTAGCTGTGCCGTGGATAAAAATTTTGTGCTTCGGAATCTTAGATTCCAACTCCATCCGCTCGGGTAAAGTTGAGCGAACAAGTTGCTCGATCTCGCGCACCACACGCGTCAGGTCAAAAGCGGACGACGGCAATTGATAAGTACGGCTGTAGGCCTGGATCTGCCCGGTCAGCTCTGAGATATGCCGAGATGCCAAGCGGATGTTGTTAAGCGACCGCTGCAACTCCACCGGGTTATCCAAAGCCCGTGCGGCTAATTGTGCGTTGCCCTGGATACTCGTGACGAGATTGTTGATGTCGTGTGCGATACCGCGCGCGAGCTTACCCAAGGTGATTGTTTGTTCCAGGGTATCGTCGCGATCTTTCGCATTCTTGCCCTCGATTTCCTCGCCAGTGTCGGCCATATCCACTAAGGCATGCAATAACATGATGACTTTCAAGTCACTTCTGCGTTCGATTCATGAAAATCGATACGCCAGGCCGGGGCAGCCAGCAAAAAAGCGCCCGCCTGACGACGGACGCTTTTGGAAAGACTTCACCAGTCCCGTTAGGACAGGTTTTGGATGATGCTGATGATCGGCAGGAACAGCGCGATAACGATCACACCAACAATCACCGCAAGGAAGATAATCATGATCGGCTCGATGATCGAGGTGATCGAGTTCACGGCGTTATCGACGTCTTCGTCGTAGTTGTCCGCGATACGGTTAAGCATCTCAGCCAGGTCACCGGTTTCCTCACCCACTTCGATCATACTGGTGACCATGGTTGGGAAAATCTTTTGCTGATCCAGCGGTGTGGCGACGCTTTCACCGTCACGAACGCGGTCGTGCACGCGGTCCAAAGCCTTGGCGATGCGCTCATTGCCAATAACGTCACGGGTGATATTCAGCGCCTGTAGAATCGGCACACCCGAAGAGAGCAACGTGCCAAAGGTGCGGCTAAAGCGTGAAATAGCAGCCTTGCTGACAAGCTCGCCGACCTTGGGCGTATTCAGCGCGAGCCAGTCCTTAATCTTCTGCCCAGGAGGCGTGCCAACGAGGAACTTGAAGAGGAAGAACGCACCCACCGCAATGGCGAGCTTGATCAGACCATCGAGGAAGCCGGTCGGCTTAACGATGTTACCTGCATTGATAACGAACTCCGTGAGCGGCGGCATCGCCTTGCCCTTGAGCATGGTATCGAAAATTTCCTGGAACTTCGGCACGATAAACATCAGCAGGCCGAGCACGATCACGACGGCAACGGTGATAACCACGATCGGGTAAACCATCGCCGACTTGATCTTCTTGCGCGTCTTGATGTCTTTTTCCATGAAGTGCGCCAGACGTGAAAGCACGGTATCGAGCACCCCACCAGCCTCACCGGCTTTGATCATGTTAACATAGAGCGGCTTGAAAATCTTCGGGTGCTGGGCGAGGCCGTCGGAAAGGTTGTTACCCGAACGAACGTTATCGGCGATTTGCACCAACACATCCTTAAAGCGGGCATTCTTTTCCTGACGGATCATGACCTCGAGACTGCGAAGCAGTGGCAGACCTGCGATGAGCAGTGTCGCCATTTGGCGAGTAAAGATCGTCAGGTCTTCCTGACTGATAACGGCTCCGAAATTGATGCCACCACCTTTTTTGGAACCACCCTTGGCTGCGGCGGATGAGCCGCGTCGCGATGTCTTCTTGGCAGCACCGGCTTGCTTGCTGATGTTGCTGACCATCAGGCCCATGCCGGAGAGCTTGCTTTGCGCTTCATCTTCGGATGCGGCTTCAATGGCGCCGGTTTTCTGTTTTCCAGAGGGGTCGATCGCGGTGTAGCTGAATTTAGCCATGGGTAAGTGTCAGGGGGGTGTAGTCGATGATTAAGAGAAATTCCTTATGTAGGCGGGTGCAGAAGCACCTGACAACGCAAATGTTACGCTGCTTAGGTATACTTTAACACTTCCTCGATGGTAGTTGCGCCGTCAAAAATTGCGCGCAGGCCATCATCACGCAAAGTGCGCATGCCCTGCTCCAGCGCCTTTTGCTTAAGCACAAGCGTCGGAGCCTTGTTCGTGATGAGGTCGCGGATGGTATCCGAGATACCCATCATTTCAAACAAGCCCTGGCGACCACGGTAACCGGTCTGACTGCACTCAGCGCAACCCTTACCATAGTAGAACTGCTTGTCGGCGATTTCCAGTGGATCGATGCCTAGGACGTCGATCAGCTCGGCATCGGGCTCATACGCGGTCCGGCAACTCGGGCAGATGCGGCGCACAAGTCGTTGACCCAGAACACCTTCCAGCGAAGCAGAGATTAGGAACGGCTCCAGTCCCATGTCGATCATACGGGTAACGGCACCGGGAGCGTCATTGGTGTGGAGCGTGGAAAGCACCACGTGACCCGTGAGCGAAGCCTGCACCGCAATCTGGGCCGTTTCGAGGTCACGAATCTCCCCGACCATGATTTTGTCCGGATCCTGACGCAGGAATGAGCGCAGTGCAGCGGCGAAATTCAGGCCCACAGTGTGGTTAATGGCCACCTGCATGATGCCGTCGATTTCGTATTCGACCGGGTCTTCAGCGGTCAAAATTTTCGTATCGACCTTGTTTACCTCGCGCAAAGCGGAGTAAAGCGTGGTGGTCTTACCCGACCCCGTCGGGCCGGTTACAATGAAAATACCGTTCGGCAATGCGACCAGGCGGCGAATCGTCGAAAGGATGTCCTCGGGCATCGAGAGGTTCTCGAGGTCCAGGTTAACAACCGACTTGTCGAGAACACGGAGAACGACCGACTCACCGAATTGCGTGGGCAAGGTCGACACACGAAGGTCGACCGGGCGGCCCGCAATTGTCATTTTGATACGACCGTCCTGCGGGATACGGCGCTCGGCGATGTTCAAGCTGGAAAGAACCTTGATACGGGAAATAACCGGAACAGCGAGGTTGGATGGTGGCGGGGCCATCTCGTAAAGCGCACCGTCAATACGGTAGCGAATGCGGAACTGGTCCTCGAAGGGCTCGAAGTGGATGTCCGACGCCTTGTCGCGAATCGCCTGTTGGAGGACGAGGTTTACGAAGCGGATAATCGGCGTTTCGTTGGCGAGATTGGTCAGCTCGCTTTCGGACATGTCGCCGTCGACACCGGCTTCGGGCTCGCTGGAGCGAATTTCGTCCAGCAGGTCATCGATGGACGACTCTTCGCTACCGTAGTGCTTGACGATCAGGTCATCGATGAAATCCGGGTCGGTTACGACCAGATTCACGTCCTTACTGAGCGAGAACGTGAGGTCATCGATGATGCTGTTGTTAAATGGGTCCTTCGCGAGCAGGTCAATGGAGCTGTCGTCCACCCGCAGAGGCAGGACCGCATACATACGGGCCACCGCGGGCTTCACGGCCATGGTCACGTCGTCATCGACGCGCTCGGGCGGAGTCTCCAGGAATTCGTATTGGAGATAATCCGCCACGAGTTGAAGCAGCTCTCTGCGCTCGACGAGCTCGGAATCGATCGCCTCCTCAGCCAGGGCCTTCCCGGTATTGATGTGCGCCTGATTAAGGTCGTCCAACTGAGCTTGCGAAAGCACTTCGCTCTGCTGGAGGATTTCGTAAATGGTGTCGTTGTGGTCTTCGAACATGGGTGTATGGGCAACAAGCGAGGGCCGCCGTCAGGATTTATGTGCCGCCATCGTGGCGACCTTTTGGCGCATTTCTTCAGGAAATTGTGATTTTTCGATGCAGGTCTCGCCGGTGATGAGACCGCGGTTGAACAAACTGAGCAAATGGGCGTCGAGTGAGATCATGCCAAGATTTGCGCCGGTTTGGATGTCGGAATTGATACGGTAGGTCTTGTTTTCGCGGATCAGCGCGGAGATGGAGTCCGTGGTGATCATGATCTCGTAACTGGCGATGCGCCCGCCGCCGACTTTGCGACAGAGCACCTGCGAGATAACCGCGACAATGGAGGAAGCCAGC
>JBNNDZ010000301.1:0-4483 GCA_050285865.1 Puniceicoccales bacterium | reverse complement strand
GGTCGCGTAACTCGCGAATAATGTCCAAATAAGCCCCAGCCGGCTTCACCATCAGGACATCCGCGCCTTCGGCTTCGTCGAGTTCGGTTTCGACCACCGCGGCGCGGCGGTTGGCGGGATCACATTGATACGTGTCTTTGCCCAAGAGGTGTGTGCCCGCGGCTTGTGCACTGCCCACGGCGTCACGAAACGGGCCATAGTAGGCCGAGTTGAACTTCGCCGAATAGGCCATGATCGCGGTATTGCTGAGCCCCGTATCGTCAAGCGCCTCACGGATCGCCCCCACGCGGCCGTCCATCATATCGGACGGGGCCACAAAATCCGCACCCGCCTCCGCATTGAGCACCGCCATCTGGCGAAGCACTTCAACCGTTTCATCGTTGGCGACATCCTTGCCATCAGGGCTCAACAAACCATCGTGCCCGTGATTCGTATAGGGGTCGAGCGCGACGTCCGTGATGATTGCCAACTCCGGTACCGCTACTTTGACTGCCCGCACCGCACGGAGAACCAGCGTATCCGGGTTCAATGCTTCACGGCCTTCAGCTGTCTTCAATGACGGGTCCAGCTTGGGGAAAATAGCCACTGCGGGCACTCTATGTTCAGCCAGGATTTCGCACTCGCGCACCAGCGCGGGGATCGTCAAACGTGACTGACCTGGCATCGACTCAATGGCCTCGCACTCCCCTTCTCCGTCAATAACGAACAAAGGTTGGATGAGATCATCGATCCGTACTTGGGTTTCGCGAACGAGGCGACGAATGGCGTTTGTCCGCCGCAAACGGCGCGGGCGGGTCGTAAGGTTGAGGCGAAACGGGGTTTGACTCATTGCGCGAAGAGTAGGTTTGCCGACGGTGAATGCGAGTATGAATGTTTCCCCCATGCATGCTCATCGAAACATGATGGGCGTCATTTCGTTGATGACACCAACCGCCGAAACGCTTTTCCTGCTAAAGAATCATGCCCGTAAAACTACACGACACCCTGACCCGCACGCAGAAAACGCTCGCTCCCAGTGACGGTGAAACGCTTCGCTTCTACTGCTGTGGGCCCACCGTGTATGGCCCGGCGCATATCGGGAATTTCCGGACCTTCCTTTTACAAGACGTTCTGCGCCGCGTGATGGAAACCGATTTCCTGGCCTCCGCCGAGCCTGGGCAAACCCCGGTGGCACTAAAGCACGTGCGTAATATCACTGACGTGGACGACAAAACCATTCGCCGAAGCCAGGAACTCGGCGAAACCCTGACCGCGTTTACCCAGCAATGGACCGATAAATTTCACGCCGATTGTGAGGCGTTAAACCTCCTCCCTCCACACGCCGAACCAGCCGCCACGCAGAATATCGAGTCACAAGTCGACTTGGTGGAAAAGCTCCTCGCCAGCGACCACGCCTATGTCGGCGGCGACGGCTCCGTGTATTTCCGGGTCTGCTGCTGCGAGCACTACGGCGAGTTGTCACACCTAGATACCGAGCAGTTGCAAACGCAGAACGCCAACAGCGCGGGCGAGGCCAATGACGCCGACGAATACGAACGCGACTCCGTTTCTGATTTCGCCCTGTGGAAGGCACACAAGCCCGAAGACGGTGACAATGCTTGGCCTGGCCCGAAAAACCCCGCAAACGGCGAGCCAATCGTTGGTCGCCCCGGTTGGCACCTGGAGTGCAGCGCGATGAGCACCGCCATCCTCGGTAACAGCTTCGACTTGCACGGCGGCGGCGTCGATCTCTGCTTCCCCCACCACGAAAACGAAATCGCCCAAAGTGAAGCTGCGACCGGTGAGCGCCCGTTTTGCCGCCATTGGTTCCACAGCGCACACCTCATGGTAGAAGGTGCCAAGATGTCCAAAAGCTTGGGCAACCTTTACACATACGACGACCTTACCGCCAAGGGACATTCTGCGATGGCAATCCGCTACGCGCTGATCAACGGCCACTACCGCCAACAGCTCAACTTCACGATCAACGGCCTGAATGCTGCCGCAAGCGGCTTGGCCAAGCTCGAAAAAGCCGTGAAACCAATTCTCGAAACCGTTGGCATGCAGCCCGAGGAGTTTCGTGAATTGTGCGGCAAACCGACACCACTCGCTACCACCGGCATGTTTGCGCGGGCATGGGAAGCGCTTTGCGACGACCTAAACGTTCCCGCTGCACTCGGTGACATCTTCGGCTCCATCGGCGAACTCAACGACCCGCATTTCGACAAGTCCGCCGTCACCGGACAGTTGTGCGCCCTTGCTGGCCTGCTCTACTGCCTTGGCGTGGAATTGTTCGTTCCCAAGGAGGAAGTCCCACAAACGGATGCCCCGGAACTCGTTCAGGCACTCGCCAAGCAGCGTTGGGAAGCCAAGCAGGCAAAGGATTTCGCCAGCGCCGACGCTCTCCGCGCCGAAATTCAAGCAGCCGGGTGGGAAGTTCTCGACCGCAAAGACGGCTACGATCTGTCCCCGGCATAACATCCCAGTTCACCATTACGTAACTTTACCTGTCCCTCATGAACGGTTCAACTGGGCCGTTCATGAGGTCAATCAGGCCCACGAATGAATTGCATCAGTGCCCCTCATTCCATTGCCTAATCCGATGGAACGGAAACGCTTTCCCGCTGGCGCTGTCATTTTCCGCCAGGGTGAATACTCGCAGGATGTTTACCGCATTGTCTCCGGCAAGGCACATGTCAGCATCACCCGTGACAACGGCGAAGAACTCGTTTTAGCAGAGCTGATCGAGGACGACATCTTCGGTGAAATGGCGATGATTGACGAAAGTGCGCGCTCGGCGACCGTCACCATTGCGCAGGAAAGCGACCTAGAGGTCATGGCACCGGCCGATTTCTCCGAAATGTTTTTCCGCAACCCCGCCGTACTTGCGCCGTATCTGTCTTGCCTGATCGACCGCCTGCGGACGAGCAACGAACGAATCCACGACCTCACCCGCAAGCTGGCCGAGGCCAATGGAAAAAATGGCACCCCCGCCCGGCCCGCTCTCAAAACTGGCAGCAAGCTGTTCGGCGGCAACCTCATGATTATCCCCAAGGACGATCAGGCGAAGCGCACCATGACCAAGCCCCGTGTGCCGATCTCCAAATTTCCCTTCCGCATCGGCCGTTCGGGCATGGGAACCAGCCCCGACCTGCTCCAGAAAAACGACCTTTCGCTCATCAATATCGACCCGACTCAGGTGGCCAAGAATCACATTTCCATCGAAAAGGAAAACGATGCCATCTGGATTCGTGACCGCAAAACGCGCCGCGGCACCATCGTCAACGGTAAGAAGCTCCATCACGAAAATGGTGTCCTGGTCTGCCGCCTAAACAAAACGGTGAACGAGATCATCCTTGGCGACGAAAAGAGCCCAGCCCGCTTTGAACTACGCCAAATGTAGTTGCGACGACGATAGTTGTCAGGCTTTCATCACGGTTTCGACCAAACCCCGATGAAAGAGGCAAACTCCGAAACCGAACAACCAGCCGCCAGCCAATGCATCGTTTGCGGCATCGAAACAGAACACCGCTTTGGGGGCATGTGGGTTTGCGAAAGTTGCTACACCACTCGCGGGTCTTGCTGTACCGAATTCGATGAACAAGACCCACCAAGCTGCGTAAGCGAAAGTTAAGCGGTCGCGGTGGCGGTGTCCTTACGGTTCACTTCCAGTAGCACCATGCGCAGGTCCTGCACGCCAATCGGCTTAGCGATGAAGTAATTCATCCCAGCCTTACGGAACTTACTTTCGTCCGAAAGCGTGTTGAATGCAGTGACTGCGACAATCGGAATTGCACCGGCCTTTTCTCCGGCTTCACCCATGCGGAGTGCCTGCGTGGTCGCTACGCCATTGAGCACCGGCATGTCGATATCCATCATAATCAAATCGTAATCCGAGTGCTCGGCCAACATCTCCAGAGCAGCGTGACCATTTTTCGCATGCTCGTATTCTTGCCCCAAACGCTTGAGCAACTCGGAAATCAGCATGCGGTTGATGGGGTCATCCTCGACCACCAGAACCTTGAGTCGGAACGGCAAGGCTACAAGTGACTCGCGCGGCTTGCCACTTTCCAAGGTCAGGCCGCCAAGGGGTCGCTCCTTGCTGGGCGACGCCTCCATACGCTCCATCTCCATGGCCAGCGTGGTGCGCACACCACCGCCTTCAAGGTTCGTGGCCAACATGGCACCCGAATAATGCTCCAGCAACGAGTTTGAAACTGCCCAGTAAAGGAACTCCATCTTTGTACGCGTTGCTTCGCTATTGGACATTAGCTGTGACACTTCCGCGATCTTCTGACCACGGTTCGGAGTAACACGTTCCAACGGATTCTCAATCAGCAGCTTTACGCCAGTAGGTGTGTTCTCCCAACTGATTTTTAGCGCACGCATACCATCGCGCTTGGCTTCTACATCCACGCATTCCAACGAGCCAAGAATCGCCGTTTCGATGATGGTTTCCAAGTGGTCGCGGTCGACACGCAAACGGAGCTTCTTGTCCGCATGG